>JASLLL010000061.1 GCA_030747075.1 Gemmatimonadota bacterium | reverse complement strand
ATCGAATCAAGCGACCACGAATCCAAGTGGGGGACGGTGGGCGTCTCTCCGAACATCATCGAGGCTTCATGGGAGGCCCTGGTCGATAGTTTCGAGTACAAACTCCAGAAGAAGGCGCGCAAGCCCGCAAAGCGGAGCCGCCGGGCCGCGGCCGGCAAGAAGCGCGCCGGGAGTAAACGGTGAGCCGGAAACAAGCCGCCTCGACTTTTCAGGAAGTCATTCTGCGGCTCGAAAAGTACTGGGCCGATTACGGGTGCGTGATCCAGCAGCCCTATGACATAGAGGTCGGCGCGGGCACGATGAATCCGGCGACCTTTCTGCGGGTCCTGGGCCCCGAGCCATGGAATGTGGCTTACGTCGAACCGTCCAGACGTCCCACCGACGGGCGCTACGGCGAGAACCCCAACCGGCTCCAACACTATTACCAATATCAGGTGATTCTGAAACCCTCTCCCCTGGAAATTCAGCAAATCTACCTGGACAGCCTGGTCGCGCTGGGGATCGATCTCCTGGAGCATGATATCCGGTTCGTCGAGGACGACTGGGAGTCGCC
>JASLLL010000060.1 GCA_030747075.1 Gemmatimonadota bacterium | reverse complement strand
CGCGTCTTGGAGAGCGGAAGGTTCGGGCGGCGGAGGCGGTGGAGGCCGGGCGGTTCGCGGAGGCGGAAGAGGCGGCGCGTGAGGCGCTGGAGCTGAGTCCGGGTGATGAGGAACTGGCAGCGCTTCTCGCAGACCTTCCGCAGCGCGAGCGTGCGTGGAAGGTGCGGGGCCTGACGGAAGAGTGGGTTTCGTTGCGGGCACAGGGTCAGTTGCGGGCGGCGCTTGCGAAGGTCGGGGAGGTGCTGGAGCTGGACGAGGAGGACGGGGGCGCTCTTCAGGCCCGGGAGGAGCTTTCGGTCGAGATTGCCGAGGCGGAGTCGAAGGTATCGCGTGCGGGCTCGTTGCTGGAAGAGGGTGATCTGTCTGGCGCGGAGAGGCTTTTGCGGGAGGTGGCGTCGCTCCCCGAGGAGAAGGGGTCGGCGGAGCGTCTTCTGGCGGAGGTGGCGACGCGGCGTTTGGAAGCGGAGCGAAGGGAGGCGCGTCTTGGAGAGCGGAAGGTTCGGGCGGCGGAGGCGGTGGAGGCCGGGCGGTTCGCGGAGGCGGAAGAGGCGGCG
>JASLLL010000059.1 GCA_030747075.1 Gemmatimonadota bacterium | reverse complement strand
GACATCCGCTTCGTCGAGGACGACTGGGAGTCGCCGGGACTCGGCGCCTGGGGTCTGGGCTGGGAGGTGTGGCTCGACGGTATGGAGATCACCCAATTCACTTACTTTCAGCAGGTGGGGGGGATGGACCTGGACCTCATCTCGGCCGAACTCACCTACGGCCTCGAGCGGATCGCGATGTACCTCCAGGGGGCGCAGAGTGTCTTCGGCCTCGTCTGGTCCCGCGACCCAGAAACGGGCGCGGAGGTGAAATACGGCGACGTGCACCTCCAGACCGAGGTGGAGTTCAGCCGCTTCAACTTCGACGAGGCGGATCTGGACACCCACTTCAAGCTTTTCGACATGCACGAGGCCGAGGGCCTTCGACTCATCGGGAAGAGTCTGATCTTTCCCGCCTACGATCAGGCCCTCAAGTGCTCCCACGCCTTCAACGTGCTTGACGCGCGGGGGGCCATCAGCGTGGCCGAGCGGGCGCGCTACATCGGGCGCATCCGCAAGATGTCCCGCGCCTGCGCCGAGGCTTATCTGAAATCGCGCTACGAGGCGGAATTTCCACTGATCGGGGACGAGGCTGAAAAGGATCGATGGCTTGCGGCCTACGCGCCTCGCTTCGTGCCCGGAGGCGAGGAATCCGCCCCCGCCGGTGCGCCCGCAGGCCGCGCTTCCTGAATTTTTTCCCGGAGAAAGAAGTTGGGCAAGGAACTTTTGTTCGAGATCGGGACCGAGGAGATCCCCTCGGCCTATCTGCCGGGGATGCTCCGGGCGTTCGAAGATTTGGCGCGTGAATCCTTCAAAGATGACGCTTTGGATTTTGAAGGGCTTTCAGTACACGGAACACCAAGGCGGCTGGTACTCCACGTGGCTTCCCTGGCGGTGCACCAGAGGTTGCGTGAACGAGAAGCCCTTGGCCCTCCGGTATCAGCGGCTTTTGATAAAGACGGCAATCCCACCAAGGCGGCCCTCGGGTTTGCAAATACTTTTCGCGTAGAAGTCACTGACCTCTCCAGGAAGGACACGCCCAAAGGGGAAAGGCTTGCCTTCGTAAAGAAAGATTCAGGACAACCCACATTTGTAACTTTGCCGATTCTTTTGGACGACCTCATAAGGAAATTGCCCTCTCCTAAATCAATGAGATGGGGAAGCGGAAAAATTGCCTTCGTTCGCCCCATTCAATGGGTCCTGGCTATATATGGAAAAGATCTTGTCATAATTGATGTGACCGAAAGCGGGCGTTCTGAACCAGACTATCCCTCGTCGGGGATTACCACACGCGGCCACAGGTTCATGGCGCCAAAAGAATTTAAAGTCAATGATTTTCAGGATTATCTCAAGAAACTGCATAAACATTTTGTCGAGCCCGTTGTGGACGATGGGGAGGGGGGCGGAAGGGTCCCGATGGTGCGGAAGGGGGTGCTGGCGGTCGCCGGGAGAGCCGGGGCTGAACTCGCGGCCGGACCCGAGGCGGTCGATCGGTTGGTGGAGAGGGTGGCCCACCTCGTGGAGTGGCCCTTCCCGGTCGCCTGCGCC
>JASLLL010000058.1 GCA_030747075.1 Gemmatimonadota bacterium | reverse complement strand
GCTCCCGGCGGGCCGGTCGCCTTCCCGGTGGAATGCCCCTCTTCTCCGCCCTGGCGCTCGGGCGCGGACGCTCCGGTCAATGTGCCGCCCGTCGAACCGGACCTGCCCGCCATCCTTCGTTACGCGACGACACCCCGCGCGGACATCCACGACATCGCGACCAGTTTCGTCCGGCAGGCGCGCCCGTCCGACGCACGGACCGTCCGCGCACTCGCCGCGTTCGGAAGAGCGCTCGACGGTGACGCGCTTCGCTTCGCGGCGTCTCTTCCCGCGCACGCATGGACGCCCTACCGATTCCTGTGCGCGTACCGGGACCACGGCGCCCTGGATCTGGCTCCGGGCGCGCTTCCGCTCGTCTTCATGCTGGCCAGCAGCGACGCGTTCCTTCCCACCCACGCGCCCGCGCCCGACATTCCGCGCCTTCTCCGACTGAAGCGCCGGGAGATTGCCGCGGCATTCGGGTTTCCCGCGTCCGCGGCCGCGGTCCGCGCGCTGGCCAAAGTGCCGCCGCGCAACACGACGGTCCCCACGCTGCAATCGCTTCGGTCACTCCTGCGCCATGCGGCCGGGAACGCAACGGTCGCGAATCTCCTCCAACACACCCCCGTCCTCACGAGCGCCGTGATTCGCGTCATCGCCGACCCGGAACTGCGGGACAGCGTGTCCCCCTCCTTCCTGCGGGAACTGGCCACAATGCGCGACGCCGACGAGTTCAATCATGAACGCGTCCTGGCGGATGCCATTCGCATCGTTCTTGAGCGTGACCATGCCCCCCGGGTCTTCCGCGACCTGGTCCAGCTCCGCGAACTTCACCAGGCGGAGGCCGAGCGGCTCTGGCACGAACCGCCGACACCGGATGTCCGCTTTCCGCCGTCCCCCGTCGCCACGAGACGCGCCGACGCTCCCGGGCGCGCGCTGGTCGCGGAACACATCGCCTCCGCGCGCGAACTCACACGCGAAGGGCGCGCGATGCGCAACTGCATCGGCTCCCGGTTCTATGTGAAGAGAATCGCCGCGGGGGAGCTGGCCGCTTATCGCATCCTCGCGCCGTCCCGCGCCACGCTGACGCTGGAGCGTGGCGAGTTCGCACGATGGACGGTCGCGGAGTTTCGCGGGCGGGCCAACACCGCGCCGCCCGAGGAGACGCGCCACGCCGTGCGCCTTTGGCTGCACGAGGCGCAGATCCCGGACGCGTCCGGAAGCGCCGCCAGCCCCCACCGGGCCCTCCCCTGTCCCGCCCGCCCGTAGTGAACTCGCACCGGCGCCTTCCCCCCGGCCGGGTGGACGGCCATGCGTGCGACGCGGCTCCCGGCGGCCTCTCGCACATTCCGTGCGTTCATGCCTGCGGGGGGATCATCGCGATCCCGCACGCGCAGCCCCACCGCGCACCGTGAAGCGGAGGGCGCGCAGAGCCTCTGCGACGCGGGGGCTCCCCAAAACCCGGCTCCGGCGGCCTCGGGGAAGGGCGGCTTCGCCATGCCCTTCCTTCCTCGGCCCCGGAGCAAAACCAAAACGGGAAAAGGGTAAAAGGGTAAGAGAGCAAAGTGTAAAGACCGCCTCCGGCGGCCTCAAAAGGCCGACCTCGAGAGACGAAAGCCCAGGTAGCGGTCCCGGTAGCCCGGGTCGATCCAGCCGCGATTCGCGGAGCGGCAGTACCAGGCGTTGTTGAACCAGCCCCCGCCACGATCGACCCGGTACGAGCCCGAATCAGGACCGGCGGGATCGGTCACGGATCCGGGATAACCCCCATACCAATCCCAGCACCACTCCCACACATTCCCGTGCATGTCGTAAAGACCCCAGGCGTTGGGCGGTTTCGCCGCTACCTCATGGCTCTTCTCCCTGCTGTTCCCATAGTACCAGCCGACCCGCTCCAGATCGCTGTCGCCATTTCCCGACGAGAACCGCGTCTCCGTCCCCGCGCGACACGCGTACTCCCACTCCGCTTCCGTCGGCAGCCGGTAGCCGTTCGCATCGCGGTCCCATTTCACGCTCTCGCCATGGATCTGATACGCCGCCCGCAACCCCGCGCGCTCGCTCAGCGCGTTGCAGAACTTCACGGCATCGAACCACGACACTTTCTCCACCGGCAGCGCGCCGCCCTTGAAGTGGCTCGGATTGCTGCCCATCACCGACTTCCACTGCGCCTGCGTCACCTCCGTCGCCGACATCGAAAAACCCCGCGTCAGCGTCACCCGGTGCTGCTTCTCGTCACCGCCACGGCCGCTCTCGCCCGAAGCGCTGCCCATCGTGAAACTCCCCGCGGGTATCTCCACAAACACCAAGTCCATGTCACGCTCCACCCGTGCCACCCGCTCCCGTGCAGCCTGTTCCCGCGCAGCCTGTTCCCGCGCGGCCTGTTCCCGGGCGGCCTGCTCCCGCGCAGCCTGTTCCCGGGCGGCCTGATCTCGCGCGGCCCGCTCCCGCGCAGCCTGTTCCCGCGCAGCCTGCTCCCGTGCGGCATCCACCTCCCCGACCCAAGCCTCCACGGAACCTCCCATCTCCGGACGAATCCCCACCACCCGCGCGTACAGACCCCTCGCGGCGGCCCACTGCTCCGATTGCCGCGCCGAATCCGCCTCTTCGCAAAGACGCTCCACCTCCGCGTCCGCCTGAGTGTCCCACCCCTCCAGCGCCTTCAACGCCCACTCCGACAGCTCCGGAACCCTCTCTCTCACAAACTCGTACGCGGCCCGCGACTCCCTCCAGTCCCCGGCCTCCAGATGCCCGGCCCCGACCGCAAGCAACCCCTCACCCGCGCGGCGCCGCAATGCCGACCGTTCCCGATCCGGCACGCCAAAACCCTCCGACTCCCCAATCGAATCAAGCGCCTTCTCCCAATCCTCCGAATCCGCATAACCCGTCGCTCTCGCCAGATGCCCCCGATTCGACGAGACCTCCATCGTCAGACCCACCGCCGAACACACTGCCAGAACCACCACTCCCACCAGCAACGCACGATTCCGAAAGCGCAATCTCGCCTGATGCCGGTGTCGCGCCGCTTCCTCCGCAATCCCTCGCGCGTGTTCGTCCTCGGGATCCAGTTCCAGCACATCTCGAGCACGCCGCAACGCGCGACCATACCGACCCGCCGACAGCGCCGTCCCGG
>JASLLL010000057.1 GCA_030747075.1 Gemmatimonadota bacterium | reverse complement strand
AGAGCGGGTATAGATGGCCTGATTGGCGTCGAAGAAGATGTGGAACTCGCCGTCGTCGGGATCGGTGTGGTGGCAGAGGATGGCGGTGAGGAAGTCGCCGGGGAAGTCCTGGGCCTCGTCGATCAGGACAGCGTCGAAGCGAGGGCCGGTGGCATCCGCGGCGCGTGCCATGGCGTCCGGGAGCACATCGGTGTAGTAGGCGCCGTCGGAGTGCTCGTCGCCGTAGTCGGGGACATCCGCGAGCCCTGCCTCTCTGGCGAAGCGGATCGCCAGCCCGTGGAAGTGCCCCGCCGTGACCGACCCGGGTTCGGTGTCGTTGATGCGATCCGCGGCGTCGTGGAGGTCCTGGCCCAGCGCGACATTGAAGCACGCCAGAAGGACGCGCTTCCCTTTGGCGGCGAGGCGGCGCGCCTTCTCCACGGCGAGAAGCGTCTTCCCCGACCCGGCGCATCCGGAGACCGCGACGCGCGGGTTGCCGGAGAGCATGTGCAGGATGTCGTACTGCCGATCGGACAACTCCACCTGCTGGCGCTTCGTCTCACGGAGAGAGTGGCGGAGGGTGGAGACCGTGCGAGACTCGGTGCAGAGCTTCTCAAGGAGGCGCATTCCCGTTGGCCCGGGTGCGTGGGGGCGCGGCCCGGTCCCGGATGAGAAGGCGATCGCGCGGAGGAGCGCGTCTTCCAGGCGGGGGAGGTCGCTGAGGTCGAGTGTGATGTCGTCGTCGGTCGTCGCGTCGCGGGGGAGTTCGTCACGCAGCATGTCGGGGAAGCAGACCGCGTGCGTGATCCAGGGCGTGCGGCCGTCGCGTGCGATGCGCTTCAGCTTGCGGACCAGCGCGTACTTGTTGTCTTTCGCCTGGTTCCAGGGGTGCGTGATGAGGTGCCGGGCGCCTTTCGCGTTGACGGAGTGCCACCGGCCGGACTCCGCGCTGAAGCCGATTCCTCCGCCCTTCACCTCCAGCACCAGGCACCCGTGTGCGGGATGCGCGAAGAGAAAGTCGATCTCGCGGTCTGAACTGCCGGGGGGGGCGTCCGTGTCGGAAAAGGGGAGGCCGTGGAGGACGAGCCAGTCGGGACCGAGGGCGTCGGCGGCTTCGTAGACCCGGCGCTCGGAGCGCGGCTCGACGGGGGGCGGGCAGTTCGGGAAGCGCCTGGGCGGCATCGGCGACCCTCCGGGGGCGGAGACTGTGCGGCGTGCGCGGAGAGTACACGACGGCGCCCGCGGTGGGAAGCGGCGTGCGGTGCGGCGGGACTTGCGGCGGCGGGGCAGGCGTGCGGTGCGGCGCGAAACTACAAGGTGATTTACTGAGGCAGGTGTGGGATAGTGTCGCACTCGCCGTGTGTCGTGTGCCGTGTGCCGCAGGCCGCGCCGGTCGGGACCGGACCCGGGCGCGGCGACCCCTCTCCACCCCGCTTCCCCGGGAGGGCCGCTTGGGCAGGATCATCTCCAAGTCGAAGTTCGTGGCCGGGCTCCAGTGCGAGAAGCTGCTCTGGTACCACTACCGGCGCAAGGACGAGATCCCGCCTCCGGACGCGGACACGCTGGCGATCTTCGCGGTCGGGCATCGAGTGGGGGATCTTGCGAAGCGACTCTATCCGGACGGCGTGGAGGTCCCGATGGAGCGCGGCCGCGGGGGCCTTGCAAAGACGGTGGAGCGGACACGGGAGCTCCTGCCGGATCGGAAGCCGCTGTTCGAGGCGAGCTTCGTGCATCAGGGAGGATACTGCCGGACGGACTTGCTGGTGCCGGTGGAGAACGGCGCGTGGGATCTGATCGAGGTGAAGAGCGGGACGAGGGTGAAGCCCGTGAACCTGGAGGATGTCGCGTTCCAGAAGTTCGTGCTGACGGGCGAAGGCGTAAGGCTGAACCGGCTCTTTGTGATGCATGTGAACCGGGACTGTGTGCGACGCGGAGAGGTGGACCCGAAGGAGTTCTTCCATGCGGAGGATGTGACGGACGAGGCGGAGGCGCGGGTCGGCGAGGTGTCCGGGCGGCTGGGCGGGTTTCATGCGACGATTGGGGGCGCGGAGCCGGTCGTCGGGATCGGGAAGCAGTGCAGCGACCCGTACGAGTGCCCGCTGAAGGAGAAGTGCTGGGGGTTCCTGCCGGAGCACAGCGTGGCGGAGCTGTACCGCGTGCGGAAGGGGAAGGCGCTGGAGTGGATCCGCGCGGGGCGCCTTGCGCTGGCGGACATCGGGAGCGACCACCTGAGCGAGGCGCAGCGCGTGCAACAGGCCGCGGTCGTGACGGGGCGCAGGCAGGTGGATCGGGACGCGGTGCGCGCGTGGCTGGGGAAGCTGCGGTACCCGGTCTACTGCATGGACTTCGAGACGATCATGCCCGGGATCCCGGTCGTCGAGGGCACGCGCCCGTACCAGCACATCCCGGTCCAGTTTTCGGTGCATGTGCTCCCGGCGCCGGGAGAGGCGGCGCGGCATGAGGAGTTTCTGGCCGACGGAGCGGGAGACCCGCGGCCGGCGTTTCTTGCGGCGCTGAAGGAGGCGATCGGGCCTGAGGGGACGGTGCTGGCGTTCAACATGGCGTACGAGGAGCGGATCCTGAACGAGGTGGCCGACGCGCTTCCGGAGGCGCGCGTGTTCGTGGAGGATGTGGCGGGGCGGATGGAGGACCTGGCGGACCCGTTTCGGCGGTTCCGGCTGTACCACCCGGAGCAGCGGGGGTCGAACTCGCTGAAGCGGGTGCTTCCCGCGTGGACGGGCGCGGGGTACGAGTCGCTGGGGATTCAGGAGGGCGGGGCGGCGAGCCGGGAGTACGAGCGCGTGACCTATGGGGACGCGGGCGCGGAGGAGCGAGGGAGGGTGCGGGAGGACCTGTTGCGGTATTGCGAACGGGATACGGAAGCGATGGTGGAGTTGCTGGCGGTGCTGGAGGGGGAGGCTACCCGGGCGAGTACCGGCCCTGGCCGGGGATGATGTTTCGAACTCCGCCGGTGGGATCGGGGACATCTCCGGGATACCGGGGGATCAGGTGGATGTGCAGATGATCGATCGTCTGTCCGGCCACGCGCCCCGCGTTGATTCCGATGTTGTACGCGGCGGGACTCATCTCCTGATCCAGCCGCGCCTTCTCCCCGCCCAGCAGTTTCATGAGGCCGCTCCGCTCTTCGGCCGTGGCGTCGAACCAGGATGCAACATGGCGCTTCGCGACGATGAGCGTATGCCCCCGCGAGACGGGATAGGCGTCTCGGATTGCAATGCCGACGCTGTTCTCTGCGAGAACGCGGTCCTGATCGAGGGCGCAGAAGAGACAACTCATACGGAGAGCGTAGCACCGGCGGAGCATGCTATCATGAAGAAACTATGATAGACCCGCGCTCCGACAGAGGCATTCTTCGCTTTGCGGAAGGGGTGCTGGCAGTCCTCGACCGGGGCAGTTTCGTTGCGACCTACAAATACGCCGTTCTCCTGGGACTCATGGACCTGTGTGTGG
>JASLLL010000056.1 GCA_030747075.1 Gemmatimonadota bacterium | reverse complement strand
ACGCCCGAGGAGGACCCGACACCGGCGTGGCTCCTGATCCCCAGCGAAGACCTCCCCCGGGAGAACCTGCTCTTCGGGGACCGAATGCTGCTCGTCTTCCACGAGAACCAGATTGCGCGTGTTGAAGTGGTGGGGCATTCGCGCAGTAAGTTCTTCCCCGGCGAAGACGAAGGAAACTTCGACGAATGGAACGATGTGCGCGGGGACTCGCTCGATGTCTGGTTCACGGAGTCCGAGGTGGACAGCGTCATGGTGCGAGGGGCGGGGTTGGGGGAGTTCCACCTTCTTCCGGCGAAGGGGGATTCGCTCGGCCGGAACCGTCGTGAGCGCGTGGAACTGGGGCAGATTGTGGACTACATGGCCCCGCGCATTCGCTATCAGAACGACACGGAGATGATGCATCTGGACCAGGGTGCGGAGGTTCACTACACGACGATGGTGATCACATCCGGAGAGATCGATCTCGACGCACCCCGCGAGATTCTGGTGGCATCGGGCGATCCGGCTCCGGTTCTTGTGGATGTGGACGACGAAATCTTCGGACACGACATGCGCTATCACCTCTCCACGCAGAAGGGCGAGATCACGGAGGGGAAGACGCAGTTCGAAAACGGCTTCTACCACGGCGCGGACATATGGCGGATGGAGGACGGCCTTCTGGCCGTGGATCGCGCGGAGTACACCACCTGCGACCTCGACGACCCGCACTTCAGCTTCGACAGCCGCAAGATGAAGATCTACCTGAAGGACAAGATCGTTGCGAAGCCGGTGGTGCTGAAGGTGCGCGGGATTCCGGTCTTTGCGCTTCCGTTCTACATGGCGTCGCTGGAGAAGGGGCGCCATTCGGGGTTGCTTCTGCCGTCGCTGGAACTGGGGGTGGATGAAAACCGAGGACGCTTCATCCGAAACCTCGGGTATTACTGGGCACCCAACGACTACTCGGACCTCGCCGTGTCGGCGGACTTCTACCCGCAAAAGGAGCAGATTGTCGCGTACGCAAAGGCCCGATACCACATGCGCTACCGGTGGAAGGGTAATGTCGGGCTGAAGTACAACCGGGATGTCCCGAACAACCGGAAAGACACCGCAGTGGAGTTCCAGCACCAGCAGACTTTCGACGAAAACACGAGCCTGCGGGTGAACGGGCGGTTCCTTTCGTCCAGTTCCGTGTATCAGGAGATCGACGACGACCAGCGCCTTGACCGGGACATCCGCTCCCACGCCACATTCACGAAACGCTTCCCGGGATCCAACCGTTCTCTCCGGCTGGAGTTTCAGCGCCGGGAGAATCTCGACACGGGCGCGATCAGCGAGGAGTTGCCCGGGTTCCAGTTCAGTCAACCGAGCCGCCCGGTGACCGGGCAACGGGGGAGCAGTGGCGGGAGCGGCGGGGCTTCGGGGATACGCGAGACCAGTTGGCTGGACGATGTGTACTACAGCACGGACCTTCGGTTTGCGAACACGCGTGATCGGGACAGTTCGGGGGAGACGGAGCGGCATGTCGGGGCGAAGACATCGGTGAACTTCCGGATGAACCGGACCTTCTTCGGGGTGTTGCGGATGAGTCCGGCGGTGAACACCGAGGGCGCGTGGATGGACCGCGACCGCACGGGACGCAAGAACCCTCTGCGCGGTGTCTTCGACACCAGCATTCGCGCCAACACCACGGTCTACGGGACCTTCATGAAGCCGATCGGTCCGGCGTTGGGGTTCCGGCATGTGATCGACCCGGCGGTGACCTGGTCGTGGACGCCTGAGTTCAAGGACTACTTCTACATGGAGGACGAGTCGGAGCGGGATCGCTTCTTCAGCTTCAGCGGCATCCGGGGCACCCCGAGGGAGGCGAATCGAGGGACATTCACGCTTCGCAATCTGCTGCAGACAAAGGTCATGCGCGACGAGCAGGAAAAGCGATACGACCTTCTGGCTCTTCGGAGCTCCATGTCCTACGACTTTCTCGCGGAAGATGCGGGCCGAAAGCCGTTGACCAATCTCACGAACACGCTGGGCGTGCTTTCCTCCGCTCCGGTGAACCAAAGCTGGAGCGTGACGCACGATCCCTACGACTGGCGCCTTCTGGGAACCACGGTGACGACGCGTGCGCGTCTGGGACAAGACGCCTTCGCAAGTCGAGGAGGGGGAGGCGGTGGGGGTGGAGGCGGTGAGGACAACGATCCGGGCAAGGGAGAGGGCGGCGGCTCGGGAAGTGGGTCCGGGGGCGGCGGGTATCCGGCGGTCGGCCGCGGATGGGGCGGGACGAGAGCATGGAGCGTGGACCTGTCGCACTCCTTCCAACGGAGTTCGACCGGAGTGAAGTCGTCCCGGCTGGTGTTCAACTCCCGATTCGCTCCAGCGGAGAAGTGGCGCGTGTCGTTCAACTCGCAGTACGACCTGGAGACGAAGGAGAACACTTCGCAGACATGGTCCGTGCGCAGGCAGATCCACTGCTGGGAGATCTCGTTCGACCGAAGGCTTCTCGGCGGGAACTGGCAGTACTACATGCGGATCAATGTGATCGACCTCCCGGACATCAAGACCGAACGCGGTGACAAGTTCCGCGGGCGATCGGGCGGCGCGGCATACGGGGGCTTGTTCTAGCCGACCGCCCCGCCGCCAGGGGCCGCGATGTCGCCGGTTCTCCAGGAGATGTCCGGCCGCGGAGTCGCGCTCCCCGGCCGGAAGCCGGCTTGACCGGCGTGGGCGGCGCCCCTACCGTCGGTACCCATGATCCTCGACGCGGCCATCATCGTGACCTACTTCGTGGTGATCTTCGCCATCGGCGTACGCGCGCGACTGCGCGGAAGCGTCAGCGTGGACGAGTACTTTCTGGGATCGCGGTCGTTGCGCTGGCCGCAGATTGCCGTCTCCACCATCGCGACGAATGTCCACGCCGGACACTTCCTGGGAGCGGCCGGATCCGCGTATCTGTACGGACTGGCGCAGGCGAACCTGGAGATCAACGCGATCTTCGGGATTCTCCTGGCGGCGTTTCTGTTCGTGCCGATGTATCTGCGCCTGCGGGTCACGACGATCACGCAGTTCTTCGAATCGCGCTTCGGGCCGCGCGTCGCGCTCTACTATTCGGTGCTGATGATTGCGCTCTACGGGTTCATGTACCTGGGGTCGGCGCTCTTCTGGGCTTCGTACGCGGTGAATGGCGCGTTCGGAGAGTTGATTGCGTTTCTGGGCGATGACCCGCAGACGCGTCTCCGAACGCTTGCACTGTTGCTGGGCGCGTTCTCCGCAACATACACATTGCTCGGTGGGTTGCGGGCCGTCGTCCGAACAGACATGGTTCAGTTCGCGCTTCTTGTCACCGGGGGTGTGGTGCTTCTCGTGACGGCGGTGCAGCATCTGGGCGGATGGTCGCAACTGTACGGGAAGACAGGGCACCTCATGCACCTGCACATGCCGTCGGATCACCCGAAGCTCCCGTGGACCGCGATCCTCGGGATGCTGCTGCTCAACCTGAACTACTGGGGATCGAACCAGATCATCCTCCAGCGCGCGCTGGCCGCGCGGGACCTCCGCGAGGCGCAAATCGGCCTTCTTGTTGGCGGAGTACTGAAGTACGCCACCGCGTTGCTGGTGGTCGTGCCGGGAATCGCGCTGGCGGGAATCCTCGCGGAGAGGCCGCTTGCGGACCCGGACCGCGCCTACTTGACGCTTGTGACGGAGTTCCTGCCGGTCGGCGCGCGCGGGTTGGTGCTCTGCGGATTGTTCGCGTCGCTCATGAGCACGGTGGACTCCATCTTCAACTCGGTGGCGACGCTGTGGTCGGTGGACATCTACCGCCGATACCTTCGTCCTCATGCGACGGAGGCGGAGGTCGTTCGCGCCGGGAAGGGGGCAATCCTCGTGGCCCTCGGGACGGGGCTGGCCTTCGCGTTCCTTCAGATCCATGTGAAGTTCACGGATCCGGGGTTCGCGCTGACGCACTGGTTCAACGAGACGACCTACTACATGAAGAACGGATTCGTGCTTCTTATCATGTGCGCGGTCTTTCTTGCGGGGCCGTCCCGGAAACTTGTGGGGACGGGGTTGGCGGCAAGCATTGCGCTGACCTTCGCGATGAAGGCGGCTTTCCCGGATGTGAACTACTTTGTCCGGACCTCCGTTGTGGTGCTCACCACCTTTGCGCTGGTCGCGCTTCCGACGATGGCTCGGTGCGGCTGGCGGGTCCCTCTGGGCGAAATGGGGGGCACCGCCGGGCCGGGAATGAAGCGCGCGGGCGTGGCTCTCCTGGCCTCGCTGATACTTCTGCACACACTCCTTCACTAGCCCCGGGTTCTCCCCGCGCTCGGTCTCGGCGAGGCGGCGTCCTGTGCTTCCC
>JASLLL010000055.1 GCA_030747075.1 Gemmatimonadota bacterium | reverse complement strand
GAAGGCGGGGCCATAGCCCCGTCGAGGATCGAGTCCGCGTCAGCGACGCAGCAGGGCGCCCCCTGACGAAGCCGCAGCAGAACCCTGCCGCCCCCCCGGACTCAATAGCCCCATTCCGCCTTCAGATCGACATTCAGATAGCCGTCGCCTTCGATCGTCCCCGTTTCTCCCTGGAGGAGGAACATCTCCGACAGGCGGTACTCCAGAAGAAGCCGACGCTCCGGAGTTTCCAGTCGCTCCCTCGCCACATCCTCCGCGAGTCCCTCCCCGCTCCCGGACACCTGCTGCGTGTACCGGACGAAGAACCCCGGTCCGATGTATTTCCCCACGCCCACCTCGGGGACATCTCCCATGTCGATCTCGAACACGTCAATCCCCACTTCCCGGAGAATGTCCCGCCCGAAACGGTTTGCGAGCGATGCCCCCCACGACTGAAAGAGCGCGCCGGTGAACCCGCCCACCGGGGCGGCTTCCTCCTTCGGTTGGTCCCGCTTGATGCGCAGCGCGAGCAGTTGGTAGATCTCCGTCTCCGTGTACCCGCTATCCGAGGTGCTTTCGATCTGCGGAGATCCGAGCGTTCCGGAGATGTGAATCTCCACTTCTTCGTCGAGCACGGTGGTATGTACCACGCAGTCCACATAGGACGCTTCGATGTCCGCCGGGTCCGTGAACTCGATCTCCGCCCGGTCCACATCGAGTTCCGTATTGAACAGCAGGTACTTCCCCCGAAGCGACCGGAGCTGCCCGGTCAGGCCGACGAAGTCCTCCGTGGCCCTCAGACGAACCTCTCCCGATCCTTCTACCGTTCCGTCGGCGGACTTCAGCCACAGATTCCGGTCTCCGGAGAAGGTCACATCGGCCAGGACCATGGCGCGAGTGAACCCCAGATCGGCGTCTTCCTCTCCCTCCGGCGCGGGAACATTCACGCCCTCCGGAGCCGTCATGATTGCCGGGTCCGGCATCCACAACTCCTCCGAGACATTCAACGCGGACATATCCAGATGCCCTTCGATGAACGGAATCTCGCGGTCATCGCGCGTTCTCTTCGGAGTGATCCTGATCGATCCGCTGCCGGTCCCCGTGACCCCCGGATGCCCTCGATAATGGAAATCCTTCAGGCGAACGCCGAACTCATATCCCTGCGGGCGGAGCCCTTCCAGAGGAACGGTCCCGATCGCGGTGCCCTCCCCTCCGCGCCCGTCGTGAAACTCCATCTTTCGAAACTCGACGCCTGTCTCCGTGACCTCCACCTCGGCGCGGGTGATCTTCACCGGGTCGGCCAGTTCGGGAACCGGGGCCGTCCCGTCGTTCATGACGAACGCGCCGCGAAGTTCCGGCGCGGAGGGCGTTCCTCGAAGCGTGGCGGTCCCGCGCGTCGGGCCTGTTGCTCCGGCCAGCTCCTTCAGAAGCACCGACCAGGCGCCCAGGGACGCGCCGTCCACCGTGGCGTCGATTGCGAGGTCTCCGTCGGGGGGGAGTTTCGGCCCGCCTTCAAGCGGCCGCCAGTGAAGAGGCAGGCTGCCTGTCGCGGTCACCACCCCTCCGCCGACTTCCGCGCGCGCGCGTCCCAGCGACAGCACTCCATCCAGAAGCGTCCCCTCCGCCTCCAGCCGCGGCATGGCCTCTCCGCCGAATGTTCCGTCCTCTACCCTCAGCGCAATGTCCGCTCGCGGAGAGTCGGAAGTTCCGCTGATGACGGCGCGTGCCCATCCGCTGCCTCCGGGCGAAGGGAATCGCGGAATGATCTCCTGAAGGCGGTCGAGGTCCGGCAACTCCACCTCCACCCGCAGAGAGTCCATCTCCCATTGCCCGCCGTGAATCCACCCGCCGTCCGGCGCACTCTCCGCCTCGCCGATGCGCCGCGCCGCACCCGCAACCGACGCCTCTGCAAACCCGGCCCGGATCTCGACGCCATGAAACTCCACACGCCCCGCATTCATGGAAACGCGACCGCGGAGCTGCTCCAGAGCGTCCGCTCCGTAGGCTCCATCCTGAAGATCCAGGTCGATCTCCAGATCGGCTTCGCCGTCCGCGTTGCCCATTCTCACGCCGAACTCCAGACGCCCGGTCAGCGGTTCCGGAAGAAGAAGGAAGGGGGCGACATCCCCCAGCTCGATCTCCGTCCCCTTCGCCTCCATCACGACGCCCCCGCCTCCCGGAACCGTCAGGTCCGCGCGAACTCTTCCCGGCCCGCTCGACAGGTTCACTCCGGTCACCGACCACCCGGCCGGGGTGTGTCCGAAGGAGATGGGCCCGTCGTTCGCCCAGGTCTTCGCACGGTCCGCGGACACGGCGTCCAGCCGATCGAAACGCCCGGCAACCGTTCCCTCCGGGTCCCAGTCCACCCGCCCCGACAGATCAATGCGCCCACGCTCTCCGGCGGAAAACCCGAGCATGGAAATCTCGGCGCTCCCCGCCCGCGCGAGAACATCCGCGCTTCCCGAGTCGAGGGTCACGCCGCCATAGCCCAGGCCGGAACCCGACAGGCGCAGCCGGAACTCCGCATTCTCAGACAGCCGCTCCGACTCCACGCCGAGGTCGAGCGTGTCCGCGTGAACGCCGAAGAGCGACGCGTCTTCGAAGTGCAACACGCCTTCCAGCGCCGGTTCCGCCAGCGGCCCGACAAGTCTCACTTCCACCGAGGCCTCCCCGCGCAGCGCATCGGGGGGCAGACCGCCAAAGACCTCTCCGAAGTCGGAGAGCCCCGCCAGGCTTCCGCCGACTTCGAATGCCAGCCGGTCAAGCGCGTCCACTGAACCCACGCAGTTCAGCTCCGTCCCCCCGCGAACAACGCGCGCCCCGCGAAGAGTCAGCTCCCCGTCTGATGCGGAGAACAGTGCCGACCCGGCGTCCACCGGAAGGCCGAAGACCACCCCGGGACCGATCTCCACCTCCGCGATCCCCAGAAAACTGGTGCGCGTGAGTCCCGTCCCTTCGAACCGGACCGTCCCGCCGAGAACCGTCTGGCGTTCGATGGGCGTGGCCAGCACTTCGGACGGATCCATCGACCGAAATGTCGCGACCCCCTCTACCCGAAGATCCGTTCCCGGCTGCACGGTGCCCTGCGCTTCCACGACGGACTCCCCGACTGCCAGACGAAGCGCCGTCACCTGCGCGGATCCGTTGGTGAACTGTGCCGTGAGGTCGAGCTTTCGCTCCGGGCGATTCTCCTGCTTGCCACGCATGCGCCCCACCACGAGCAGCGAGTCCATCCGGCCCGTCGTCACCAGATCGATGTCCACCGACCCCGACAGTTGCGGGTGTTCCAGAGCGAACCACCCCACCACGCGGTCCAGCGCAATCCCCACTCCGGTCAGGTGGAGCTTCCCGGACCGCTTGCCCGTGACATCCACACTTCCGAGTCCGCTGATTCTCCCGCCGGCCACCTCCAGGTGAAGTCCGTCGGTCTGGAGAACGCCCCCGTCCACGGCGACGCCTCCGGTGAAGACCAGTTCTTCGTCGATCTCCCCGCGGCGAAGACGCGCCGACCCGGTGAGGATCTCCAGCGTTCGCCGGTCCCCCCTCATGTCCAGCGCACCGACGAAATGCAGCCCGGCCACTTCGCCGCCACCCGGGACCCTCACCAGGCCGTCCATCACACGAAGGTCCTTCACGAGCAGTCCGAACCCGGTCGCTCCATGCTCATCCGGGTCGACGGGAACCGTGTCGTCGCGGCTCTGATCGCCAGGGGAAAGCACTACCGCAAGCGTGGCGGCGTCGACCTTCGGGCGGAAGAACTTCAGCTTCTGAATCCGCAGGCGCCCCCTGAGAAGCCCGCCGAACTGATAGCCCACCTCCACGCGATCCGCGCTGATCACGGGGACTCGCACGCTGTCCGCCTCCGCTCCCGGCGCGGTGACGGAGAGTCCCACGACACTGACCCCGCTCCACGGTCGCCAGTAGAAGGCCTCGACATCCACGACCAGCCCGCTGACCTCACCCAGGCGCTGGTTCACCAGCGCACGAAGTCGCGGCGTGAGAACTCCCGACTCCAGCAGCGCCGCAAACAGGAACACGCAGGCAAGGACCAGCCCCGCCAGCCAGACCATGGTCGTCCGGATCACTCGCGGATCCACTCGCATGTCAGAACTGATGTCCCAGACTCATGTGTACTCTCCAGCGATCCTCCTCCGCCCCGCCTTCGGGAACGGGGAGGATCTTCAGCTTGCGGCCAACATCCAATCGTACCGGTCCCACGGGCGTCGGGATACGAACTCCGGCGCCAACCGAGTATCGGAAGGCGTTCTCCAGCGAACGCTGCGGGTCGTCCCCGGCATCTTCAAGGCGGAAGTCGCGCAGACGAACATCCCCCGGACTCTGCCACGCATTTCCTCCGTCCAGAAAGAGCCCGCCGTGCAGGATCCAGAACATCGGGAAACGCACTTCCAGATTCGCGAGAATGACGAAGTCGCCCGGTCCGATCTCCTGCTCCCGATAGCCGCGAACCGTCGCCGATCCACCCAGCTTGAACCGCTCGCGATCCGGAATCTCCTTCGAGTCCCCAAACGACTTCTCGTAACCGATCCGGAAGCGCGCGGCCGCCACCACGGCACCCGTCTTGCGATACCATGCCGACTCCATGTGCGCCTTCCAGAAGTCGTTGTCGCCGCCGAGGAGCCCACCCGAAACCTCCGCCGCGCCCCGGTTCAGGAACCCGCGCTCGGGCTGAAAGTAGTCGTTGCGCCGATCCCTCTCCACGGTGGATGCCAGGGTTCGCGTGAGGTCAGGGCGCGCGTCGTCGGGCGGTTCCGTCCCCGGGTCCGCGTCGACATCCGCCCACTCATTCTCCAGCGTCAGCCATGATCGCGTGAAGCGTGAGAACCTTCGGTTCACATTCACGCCCAGGCTCACGAGGCTCAGGTCGTACTCCAGTTGGTGGAGTGTTTCCTCTTGCCGGTAGGACTCCCGACGCCGTTCGTAGAAGAGATCCGCCGTCCCGGTGGTGCGCGTTCCGAAAAGCCACGGCTCCACGAACCGGCCCTCCAGTCTCGTCCGCACCAGGTCCGCCGGGAACAGTTCCGACGCCACAATCCCCCGCAGCGTCGCCTGCTTCCCCTGCCCCCAGAGGTTCCGGTGCCCCCACTCTCCCGACACGCGAAGCTGGTCACGCGTCCCGTACCCAAGGCCGACGCTCACAAATCGCATGTTTCGC
>JASLLL010000054.1 GCA_030747075.1 Gemmatimonadota bacterium | reverse complement strand
GAGATCATGGATATCTCCAAGCCGGGTTAGTGGGCCTGGGGCAAGCACAAGACGGTCCAGTTCCTCGTGGACAATGTGTCTTTCGGTAGCTTTTCCGCCACCTCGACGGTCTTTGAGGCGCGCGGTATTGATATCTTTGATGACACATTTGCCTTTGGAGACCCTGCCCATACCTCGTTCCTGACCAATTCGGAGCAGAACATGTGGATCGGGGGGACCTATCCGGGCAACATCCGCGAGTTTGACCCGTATGACTCGCTGAGCGTGGATGTCCACGATATGGATGGGATTACTGAGGGCAATGTCCTCCTGTGGTGGCGCCATGACAACGGCGGAGACGATCCCATGTCCGCATGGGCTTCCATCACGATGGACCTCGGTCAGCGGGATGCGACCTCCTATTCTGACGAGGGAACTTACCGGGCCATCATCGAGGGGAACGACACAGACCCCCTCACCTACAACCAATGGGTGGTGGGCACCACGGTCGAGTATTACCTGGCGGCTACGGATGACCTTGCCAATGTCACCACCTTCCCCGCGGCAGCCAGCGATCCTGCTGAGCCTGGCTACTTCGAGTTCTCGGTCCTTCCGTTTGACAACACGGATGACCTCCAGAACTTTCAGAAGTATCTGATTGTGGATGACTTCGGTCGGAGCTTCCTTGACTTTGAGAACTCCACCGACTGGAGTCCCTCTGGCGGTTCCGGCCAGGGAACTTTCGACAGTCCGGTGTATGACAGTTCCGAGGACATGGTCGAACTCGCAATGGATGCGCTGGGCCTGCAGTATGACAAGTACGATGTCATGGGCGCAGGCTCCAACATCCAGAACGAGCCCGTGGGCAGCCCGAATACTACCTCGGGCGGATACATGACCACCGTCGGGGATCCTTACTACGATGCCCTCATCTGGCTTCAGGGTAGCTTTGATGCCTACTCACTGTTTGACACCACGCGCATCGAGCTGGGCAATTACCTTGAGAACGGTGGGAAACTCCTGATCTGTGGGGACAACCTGTTCTACTACCTGGGGACCGGCGGCAGCGATGCCGACTCGATCACTGCGTTCGCAGTGGACTACCTGGGTGTGTCCTTCACAGATCCCAATGATGACCGGACCGACGAGCGCATCCTGAATGTTGAGGGTGTGGCCGGAAGTTCGCAGGAAGGGATGAAGTACGGACTGTATGGGGAGTGCCCCATCGTTCGGAACTTCGACCGGATCTACCTGTCCGCCCCGCCTGCTGCAACGACCAACGAGATTGTCATGACCTACGCCGATGGTGGCGCGGGTGACAACGGTCGTGCGGCGGTCATCAAGTGCACCAAGAACACTCTGCCTGGCAAGACCGGGGTCTCCGTGTCATGCGGTTTTGACATCTCGGCCTTCCTGACGATGGATAACCGGGCTTGTTTCCTCCGGAACACCTTCGTCAACGACTTCGGGCTGGAAGTGTTCGAGGCTGCGGCGTGTACCAACAGTGGTACGGATGCGCCGGTCGTGACCTCGTTTGGGTTCGACCTTGCGCAGTCCTCGCCGAACCCGTTCGTCGAGTCGACGGACATCAAGTTCAGCGTGCCCACGAAGGAGCATGTGACGATCGAGGTTTACAACATCCTCGGTCAGAAGGTGCGTACGCTGGTCAACGAGACGCTGGACCCGAATGCCTACACCCGGACCTGGGACGGGCGTGCGGATTCCAACGAGAAGGTCTCCAGCGGCATCTACTTCTACAAGATGGTGGCCGGGGACTTCTCGGCGACCCGGAAGCTTGTGGTGCTGAACTAGACCTGACTGACGGTTTCACCGTCATGGGCCGGCTCCTTCGGGGGCCGGCCCTTTTTTTCGACGCGTATGTGCCGTCACACCGTGTTAGCTTCCTTTGCATGAGTCGAGAACTGCTGGAAGTCGCGCTTGAGATCGCCCGGGAAGCAGGCGAACTTCTCCTCCAGTATGTGGGGGGGCCGTTTGCGGTGGAGAAGAAGGGCAAGATCGACCTCGTGACCGATGCTGACCGCGCGTCGGAACGCCTGATTCTCCAGCGGATTCAGGAGCACTTCCCTGAAGATGCCATTCTGGCGGAAGAGGGCGGCGGGCGGGGAGGGCGGAACGCTCCGGGCAGGCTGTGGGTGGTGGACCCGCTGGACGGAACCACGAACTTCGCGCATGGGTTGCCCATCTGGGCGGTCTCGATCGGAGTGCTGGAGGATGGTGTACCGATGGCGGGGGTGGTCCACGATCCGAGCCGGGGGGAGACCTTCTCAGGGTTGCGTGGACAGGGTGCGTTTCTGAACGGAAGACCGATTCAAGCGTCGACCGCGACCGACCTGTCAGAAGCGCTTCTGGTCACGGGCTTTCCCTATGATGTGCATACGGCGAGCGCCAACAATGTCGATCACTTCTCCAGCTTCGTGAAACAGGCGCGCGCGGTTCGGAGACTCGGAAGCGCGGCGCTCGACCTGTGCTATGTCGGATGCGGGAGGTTTGACGGGTTCTGGGAGATGAGGCTTCACCCGTGGGATGTCGCTGCGGGAGGGGTGATTGCTTCCGAGGCTGGCGCCGTAATCACCGACTTCGCAGGGGCTGACTGGGATGTCTTCGGCAGCGAGTTCCTCGTGTCCACCACAGGGATTGCTCCCGCAATGAGGGAAGTGCTTCTTGACGGGCGAAGGCCCGGCGGTCTGGAATCGGCGTGAGGAGGTCGTCTTCTTCGCGAGCGCTCCTCGTGGCCGGGGCCCTTCTGCTAGTCGGCGCATCGGGCGCTTCGGCTCAGTTCGGGAAGAACAAGGTGGTCTACCGGGACTTCCACTGGAGCGTCATTCCGACCGAACACTTCGACATCTACTTCTACGAAGGCGAGGAGGAGTCCGCTCATGCGGCGGCGCGGATGGCGGAGCGTGCGTATGTACGACTGTCGAGAATCCTCCGGCATGATGTAGTCGAGCGAATCCCCGTCATCGTTTATGCCTCGCACTCCGACTTTCAGCAGACGAACATTACTCCCGGACTCATTCCGGAAGGCGTCGGGGGAATCACTGAGTTCCGCAAACGCCGGGTGTTTCTTCCGTTTACCGGATCATACGGAGAGTTCGACCATGTTCTGACGCACGAACTGGTCCATGCGTTCCAGATCGATCTTCTCTTTGGCGATCCCGCCGGGGATGCGACGCCGTTTTCCTTCCAGCCTCCGCTCTGGTTCATGGAGGGGATGGCCGAGTATCTGGCTCGTGGGGAGGTGGACCCCCATACCGCGATGTGGCTGCGCTGGACCGCGCTGGAAGGGTTGCTGGTGCCTCTTGATGCGCTCGAGCGCGTGTCCGACATTCGAGTCTATCGGATTGGGCAGGCCGTATTCGCATTCCTCGGGGAGCGATTCGGTGACGAGAAGATTGGTGAGCTCCTTCGCAAGACGATCTTCTACCGGTCGGTCGAGAAGGGGTTTCGGGAAACGCTGGGCGTGGGCCTTTCCACGCTGACACGGGAGTGGGAGGACGCGGTTCGGCGGGAGTACTATCCGGAAGTGACTCGCCTCGACAGGGCGGAGACCGCTGCGCGTCGGTTGAGCGGGAGCGACAGAGAATACGGAATCCGCCTTGCCCCGTCGATCTCACCCGACGGCGAGCGGCTCGTATACATCCGGGATGGCCGTTTCTCAAAGGACATCATGCTGGCGTCGGCGCTGGATGGGCAGGACATCCGGCGGCTTGTGGAGGGGGAGAGATCGTCGGACTTCGAGTCGCTCCGTTACTTCTACACATCACTTGGATGGTCTCCCGATGGCCGGACCATCGCCTTCCCGTCGAAGCGCGGCGGTCAGGATGTGCTGGTTCTTCTGGATGTGGAGTCGGGGAAAGTCACCCGGACGATCGCCCCCGGCCTGGACGCACTGCACTCTCCGTCGTTTCATCCCTCCGGAAAGCGCATCGTGTTCTCCGGGGTTCGCAACGGGAAGTCGGATCTCTACGAAGTGAACCTGGACACACTGGAGACCACCCCTCTCACCGACGATCCCTACCTGGCGCGGGATCCCCAGTGGTCGCCCCGGGGAGATCGGATCGCGTTCGTTACGGACCGGGGAGGCCGCACCGATGTGGAACACCTGGTGTTCGATTTCCCGCGGATTGCTCTTCTCGATCCGGCCACGGGGAGGATCGAGCTTCTTCCGGGGCAGTCAGGCAAGAACATCTGCCCGCAATGGGGTCCCGAGGGGAAGACGCTGGCCTTCGTGTCCGACCGGGACGGTGTCTCTGACCTGTACATTCAGGAGCGGGGCACAGGACGACTCTATCGTCTGACCCGGCTCCGGACCGGCGTCACCGGCCTGATCGAATCGAGCCCGTCGTTTTCCTGGTCGCCGGATGGTCAGCGTCTGGTGTTCACCTGTTTTCAGGGACGCGGGTGGGATCTCTTTGCCATGGAAGAACCGCTCTCGAAGATGACTCCGTTGGGGGCAGTGCCTCCCCCTGACCCGGAGCCACTGTTCACTCCTCTGCCATCGCAGGTTCCTCCGCGCAATGAGGTCGCGGATCAGTTCGGTCCGGAGCTTCCATCGGCAGGTGATGCCACTTCGGAAGAGTGGAGCGTGCTGACGGTGCGCGACGAGACACTTCACACTCTCCCGCCGCTGGACAGCCTTCGTGTAGAACCGTATCGACTTCGCTGGTCGCCGGACATCGTCGCGGCGTCTCCGGTGTTCGCTTCGAATGTCGGGTTTGCGGGGCAGGCGAGGCTTGCGTTCTCCGACATTCTGTCCAACCACACGATTCAGGTAGGCGTGTCCGTGTACGGGTCGATCGAAGATTCGGACCTTCTTCTCGGCTACTACAACCTGAAGAAGCGCACGAACTGGGGTGTCACCCTCTATCAGTTCCGGAACGACTTTGGCTTGTTTGCCGCTCCTGATCGGATCGAGTTCCAAAGCCAGATCTACCGGGGTGCCTACGGGTTTCTCTCACGACCGTTCTCCAAGTTCAGTCGCCTCGAACTGGGGGTGGAGGCCAGCACCATCAGTAGTCGGGTCTTTTCGCAGAGTTTCCAGGCGGGCGGGAGCTTTGAGACGGAGGAGACGGACGGAGGCGTCCTTGTGTATGCCGGGCCGGAGGTGGCCTGGGTGACGGACACCGTGGTGTACGGGTTTCACGGTCCCCTTCACGGGACGCGCGCCAGACTGTCCGTGGATCATACGGTTGGAGATGTGCGCTTTACCACGGGCATCCTCGACTGGCGGCGGTACTTTTCCCCATGGGAGAGTACGGTATTTGCCGTACGCCTCGTGGGGGGCGTCAGCGATGGAGAGACACCGCAGGTGTTCCGCATCGGCGGCCCGGAGACTCTGCGGTGCCTGGATTACGGGGAGCGAACGGGAAGGCATGTTGCTCTGACGAATCTGGAACTTCGGTTTCCTCTGGTGGAGTCGATTCGCATGGGATGGCCCCTCCGGATCGGACTGGGGGGCATTCACGGGGCGTTGTTCGCGGATGTTGGAAGCGCGTGGAGTCGGCACTACCGTGGAGTCACCGATGGCGCGCTGCACGACCTTGTGGCCGGATACGGATTTGGGATGAGACTCGGGTTGGGCTATTTCGCGCTGAAG
>JASLLL010000053.1 GCA_030747075.1 Gemmatimonadota bacterium | reverse complement strand
GTGACGCTCTGGGGAGTGGATCACCATCGGGCATCCACGGAAGTGCGGGAGCGCGTCCACCTGAGCGAAGAAAGCGCACGCGTCTTCTTGAGCACGGTTGCGGAGGAAGGCGTGTCCGGGGTGGTGCTGAGCACCTGCAACCGGACGGAGGTCTATCTGGAAGCGCCCGGGCATGTGGATGCCGTCGGGTCCTTTCGGCGGGCGCTGGATGCCGCGGGGGGGGACGCGCTGCCGTTTGAAGGCGATCTTGGGTACCGGCTGGACGGGATGGACGCGGTCGCCCACCTGTATCGCGTGGTGGCGGGTCTGGAGAGCATGATGGTGGGGGAGACCCAGATCGTCGGGCAGGTGAAGGACGCCTACCGTGCGGCGCGGGAGATCGTCCCGCTCGGCCCGGTTCTGCTGCGTGCGTTTCAGGGTGCGTTCCGGGCGGGGAAGCTGGCACGCGGGAAGACGAAGATCGACGCGGGCGCGGTCAGCGTGGCCTTTGCGGCGGTGGATCTGTCGCGGAAGCTCTTTGAGAAGCTGGAGTCCCGTCGCGTGCTTCTGGTGGGCGCCGGGGAAACGGGCGCCCTCGCCGCCCGACACTTCCTCAAGCAGGGCGCGGCCGGACTGGCGATTGCCAACCGGAGCGCAGGCCGGGCGGAAGAGCTGGTCGGGACGCTGTCCCGTGCGCATCCCGGCACGAAGATCACGGCTCACGGCATGGAGGAACTGGAAGTGCTCCTCGCGGAGGCGGACATCGTGCTGTCGACCACGGGAAGCACGGTCCCGGTGATTCTGCCCGGAGCGGTCCATGCCGCGATGGAGCGCAGGAACCGACGCCCGCTCTTTCTTCTGGATATCGCGGTACCACGGGATGTAGACCCGGAAGTGGCGAAGATCGGGAGTGTGTTTCTCTTCGGGCTGGACGATCTGGAGGAGATCGTTCAGGGGAATGTCTCCGCCCGGCTCCGAGAGGTTCCCGCCGTGGAAGAGGTTCTCTCAGAGTCCGCGCGAGAGTTTGAGGGGTGGATCGCGAACCTGGATCTCAAGCCCACGGTGGACGACTTCCGCGCCTTCCTCGAAGAACTGAAGGCTCGCGAAATGGGGCGTCTGGGCGGAGGCATGCCGGACGACATCCGGGAAGCGGTGGAGCAGAGCCTGGCCGGGTTGATTCGGGGGATCGTCCGGCGACCGGTCGTGCGCCTGAAGAGCACGGACGCGCGGGAAGAGCGAACCCGGGATCTGGACAGCTTGCGCAGGCTGTTCGAACTGGACTAGCTCCGCCTGGCCGGGTGCCGCACGGACGCACAGCCGTGCAGTGCGGCAAGAAGTGTGGCCTTCATGACGCGGTTCCTTTCCGGCGTCCCCGCGGTTCGGCGGGGGCGGCCGCGTGAGAGTGTCCAGCGGTGTTGCGCCCCGCCGCCGCCCCGGAAGGAACCGTCCACCGAACCGGGGGATCGGGAAGTAGACGGGGAACGGGGCTACGCCGGGCAAGCTGCGCTCAGATCAGCCTGAGAGCTCCGATTCCAGCACGCCTCACCTTCCGGATTCAAACGCGTCAGGGACCTCAGAATGCGCCCGGAGACGGGGTTACCCCGCCAGGAGCGCGGGGAGGTCCGCGATGGAGTCCACGACATGCGTCGGCGGGGGGGGCACCCGGTTCTCGT
Organism: Gemmatimonadota bacterium; assembly: GCA_030747075.1. Lineage (NCBI taxonomy): Bacteria > Pseudomonadati > Gemmatimonadota > Gemmatimonadota bacterium. The sequence continues at coordinate 5,773 of JASLLL010000053.1, read as the reverse complement.
CTGAAGGCCTGTACTTCCCTGTTCGGACGAGTACCGCGCTTCCCACACCCGCACGAAGGGCGCCTGCGCAGTCGAACTCCGCGTCATCCCCGACCATCACCATGTGCCCGGGATCGATGCCGGACTCTGCCGCGAGCGTCCGGAAGAGGAGTGGAGACGGCTTCCCGAGGTTCTCCCATGCGACATCGGCGGCGTACCCCAGAAAGGCAGCCACCGGCCCGAGGTCGGTGAGGAGACGGCCGTCTCGCCGGAAGACCCGGTTTTGCTGGAGTGTGTACAGCGTGGCACCGGAGTGCAGAGCCTCCACGGCCCCCGCAAGATCTCCCACGCGAAGGCGGTGCGCTTCCGTCGCCACCAGCACCGCGCGCGCTTCATCAGGAGGCGTCTCGCGGAACCACGCGAGATCCTCCCTTGCCTTTGGGTCACAAAGGAGCACTCCGCGCGTGTCGTCGCGCCCGGTCAGGACACTGCGCGCAAGCGTGGCGGGGGTCACGACGGGGCATTCCTCCACCGGGAACCCGTCGGCCTCAAGCCGTGCTACGAGGGCTGCCCGCGTGCAGGAGGTGGCGTTGGTGACATAGCGCACCGGGTAGTGGTCCAGGAGCGCGCGGACCGCTTCCGCGGCCCCGGGAAAGGCCGCTCTGCCGATTCCCTCGGCGAGGGTCCCGTCGATGTCGAGCAGGACCATGCGAACAGGATTCACCAGAACCTCCCGGGAGATGTTGCACGGCACTCGATTCGAATACCATAGACCCGCCCGAGAGGGTACCCTGTTTCGGCGGTAGTTTGTTGTCGCGATGCCGCGACGCGATGGGAGGTGCGTGTGGGATTTCGATTCTGGAGGCGTATACGGATTGCGCCCGGTGTCACGCTGAACCTCAGCAAGAGCATCCTGCAGGGGAAGCTGTCGGTCTCCGTCGGGCCGAGGGCCGCGAAGGCGACATTCGGGCCACACGGCCTCCGGGCTACCGGCGGACTGACGGGAACGGGGCTCTTCTACACGGTGAAGAAGCGCCGGGGCAAGAAGAAGCGAGCCGGGGCGGGTGAGCGCACATGCGCCCCGGATTCCGCAACCTCACCTTCTCTTCCTCCGGAGCCGACGACCGCCTCGGAGTCGGAGCAGCAGGAGATTCGGGAACACTTCGACGACCTCTCCGCACCGCCCGAAGAGGCGGCGCTGGTGAACGGCCTGCGCGAGCTGGCTCTGGGGAATCGGGAGGCTGCGCGTCATGATCTTGAACGGGCCGCCGGGATGGCTGACGGAGCCTATGTTGCCGGAGCGCTGGCGCTGGAAGAGGGGCGCTGGGAAGACGCGGTCGCTCTTCTTGCCCGCGCGCTGGAAGGGGAGTCGAACCTCGGCTTCCACCTCGGCAAGTACGGACTGGACGCGGCGCTTGAGATCGGTGTGACGGAAGAGGTGAGCGCGCTCATTCGTCCCTGTCGGCGGGGTGTCCTCCTGGCTCTTGCGGAGGCGTATCAGGAGCTGGACCGGATGGACGAGGCGATCGAGGCACTGGAGGACCTTCGCGCGGAATCCCCGGAGGATGTCATCATCCGCCTGTCGATTGCGGACCTCCTGCTGGATGCGGAGGAACCGTCCCGAGTGAATCTGCGTCGGGTTGTGGAACTCGGGGAAGGCGTCGAAAACGAATCATCCGCTCACGGGAATCTCCTGCTCTTCAAGGCGCGCGCACTGCGTCTTCTGGGAATGCCGGACCCGGCGCGGCGGCTGTTGTCGCTGGTGCTCCGCCGCAAGAAGGACCGTCCGCCGGAACTCCTCCTGGCGCTCCGTTACGAGCGCGCCCTCTGCAGCGAGGCACTGGGAAAGCCGCGGGAACTTCGCGCGGATCTGGAACACATCTTCTCGGAGTGCTCCGGGTATGAGGATGTCGCGGAGCGACTGGAGCTCGACTGACGGAGCGCCCGACCGAACTGGACTTTCGCCGCCGGAACGGGCAGACTGACGGGCTTTCCGGGCCACTTTTCTGATTAGCAAGGAGACACCCATGACCCCGACCGACCCCTGCACCTGCCTCAGTTGCGGCACCTCAGAGACCGCCATCCCGCTCATCTCGATCCGCTTCTCCGGGAGCCCCGCCTGGGTTTGCTCGCAGTGCATGCCGGTGCTGATCCACCGCCCGGAGGAACTGGTCAGCAAGCTGGGGTCCGTCCCTGCTGCATCGGACGACTGCTAGGTCGGGTCCTCGCAAGCACCATCTGCCGCATAGAGGTGCCGTCGCGGAAGCCGAGCCTCCGCCCGCGGAAGACGCAGCCGCGGGGTTGCGGCAAAGGCTGTCGCGGAAGCGGACTGACGCAACGCCCGCCCCGATGCTACACTGCCGCGTCCTGTTCTCCGAGGAGCGGTCCGTGCGTTGTGCGGTGTCATCGGCTCTGTCTCTCATCACCGCCTCCGCGATTCTCGCGTCGTCCTGCTCCCGCGCGCCTCACGAGCCGCCCGCCGCACCCGGCGTCATCCATCTGGCGGAGCGTGCCGCCGCCGCGCTTGCGGAGCGTACAGAAGGCGCCGCCGGGTCGATTCGCACGGGCCTTGCGTGGACCTTCCCGGCTGACTCCGCAGGCTGGTCCGCCGTTGCCGGAGAAGTGTCCGCCGCCGACTCCTCGATCGTTCTGAGCGGAGGGCGAAAGGGTGCTGTTCTGGCCGGGCCTCGTGGATGCGCCCTTCGAGTGGGGGATGTGGCTGAGATTGAAGTACGCGCGGAACTCTCCGACGGCGAGTACTTTGGCGTGTACTGGGATCCCCCCGACGGAGAGCACGCGCGCCGGGTCGTGGCCGGGCTTTCGCGAAGCGTCCCCGGCGGCGCGACGCGATCCCACGGCACCCGCATTCGAGCCGCCGCGGGCCGGATGCAGGTCTATCGCATTGCCGTTCCCGCCGCATGGGATGTGGACGGCGAAATCGACCGGGTTCTCCTCTCGGCGGAATGGGACGGCCCTTCCGGGGCGCTCCGGGTCGAGTCGCTCCGGATCGTCACCCGGGAAGAGTTGGCGGCTTCGCGGACCGGGGGCGCTCTCAGGCGCGCCTTCGGGGGCATCGAGGCCGCGTCGGTCGCGTTTCCGGCCGGAATGGACGCGTCGTTTTCGGTTCGCCTGCCCGAGTCGGGGCGACTGCGATTCCTGGTTGCGAACGAAGGGCGGATTCCGCCCGGACTTCGCATCACGGCGGCCCTTCCGGGCGCACCGGCGGTCGTCCTCCACGAGGGGGTCCCCGCACGCCCCCGCGCGTGGGAAGCGGCGGGCGCGGACCTCGCTCAGTTCGGCGGGCGGGAGATTGCGCTGGTCGTGACCGCCGGCGAAGGCGACGGCTTTGTCTACTGGGGCGCCCCGGTCATTGCGCACGGTGCGGGAACGCTCCCGCCTCTCGTTCTCTACGAGATCGACACGCTGCGTTCCGATCTTCTGGAGCCGTATGGCTACCCCGGACGAACCTCTCCCGCGCTGGGGGCATTCTCCCGGCGGGCCGTTCTCTTTCGCGAGTGCATCTCCGCCTCCAGTTGGACGCGTCCCGCAGCGGCGTCCATTCTGACCTCGCGATCCGGCCCGGCCCACGGCGTCCAGCACGAACACGCGACCCTCCCCGCGTCCATTCCCACCCTTGCCGAAGTTCTCCGGGAGCGCGGCTACTTCACGGTCGCCTTCGTGACCAACCCGAACGCGGGGCGCGCCGCCGGGCTGGAGCGGGGCTTCGATGTGGTCTTCGAACCCGGTGCGCTCTTCGATCGGTGGCGCGCGGTGTCGCCGGGGGGACGCATTCCATCGGGGTGGACACGGTCGGATCCCAGCGGCACGAGCGAGGCCATCCACACGACCTTCCGGGACTGGATCGCGGACCGGACGGACGCCCCGCTCTTTCTCTACATCCACCCGAACGATCCACACGCGCCGTATCGTCCGCGCGCACCCTTCGCGGCGATCCCGGGAATGACCCGCGGCGATTCGTCGCTTCGCGGAACGCGCGCATTCGCGAGGTACGCGAGAGACATCCGCGCGGCGGACCACTTCTTCGGGCGAATCCTCGCGGAACTGGAAGCGCAGGGGGTGCTGAATCGAGCGGGTGTGGTGGTCGTGGCCGACCATGGCGAGGAGTTCCGCGAACACGGAAAGATGGGGCACGGAAACGGGTTGTGGGCCGAGACGCTTCGCGTGCCGCTTCTTGTGCGCCTGCCCGGCGGGGAAGGCGGCGTTCTTCGGACGGATCGGGTCACCTCGCTCGACATTCTCCCGACCTTCGCGGAGCTGGCAGGCGCGAGACTTCCCGCGGGCGTCGAAGGGCGGAGTCTTCTTCGCGAGGGAGACGACCGGCCGATCTTCGCGCACCTGATTCGGCTGGAGGATCGGCTCAAGCCGGAAGTGCTCGCGGATGAGGCGGTTCGGGGAGAGGTGGCGATGTACGCGGGCGGGGCCAAGGTGATCGTCCGCGACTACGCCGGGCATGGACCGGCGGACACGCTGCTGATTCGCCCCGATGAGGATCCCGGCGAACAGGTGAATCTGGCGGTGGAAGAACCGGCGCGTGCGGCGGAGATGGCCCGGCAGGCCGTGGAGTGGCTCACCACCTTGCGAGGCGCGGCGGAACCCGCGGGAGACCGGCCGGTGGCGCTCGATCCGGAATCGCTGGAGAGGCTTCGTGCGCTCGGGTATGTGCAGTAGCGGGCGGAGTGTGCGGCGCCGCGCATCACGCCCGGCTCCCGGAGAACGGGGCGGAGTGTGCGGCGCGCGGTTCCCGGGGAACGCGGGGCTCACGGGGTGGTCGCGTGTCGCTCCTCAAACGCAAACCGCGTGGTGACGCCCTCGTAGATCTTCCCGGCCACTTCCACATGCGGGTAGATGAAGAAGTTCAATGGTCCCGTGGTGTGTCCCTTGCCAAGCTCCAGATCCCGGCCGACGGAGAAGCGAATCCTGTCCGGGCGGAGATTTCCGAAGAGGAAGTCACGCTGGCCGGGGTGCTTGCGCGCTTCGGAGGCATCCGCGGGAATCCAGCCCGCGCCGGGAAGGTGGAAGTTCACCCAGCAGTGGTAACCCGTGACGCGGCCTGCGGACCGGTCCATGGGAATCGGAAAGCCGATCTCGAACCGCGCCGGGATTCCCCGCGCCCGCGCGAGGGAAATGAAGAGCGCGTGGAAGTCGGTGCAGTTTCCGTAGCGTGCGTCACAGGCCCAGGAGGTATTCCCGGCTCCCCACCCGGCGCCCTCCTTTGAGTACACCATGTGGTCGATGACATAGTCGTAAACCGCGCGTGCGATTCTCCGCGGGGAGTCTTCACCGGGTGCGATGGTGTCGGCAATGGGGTCGATGAGTTCCCCGCCGACCGGGACCAGCGCGTTCGGCGCGAGAAAGCGTGCAAGCGAGGCCCGGTCCGCCTCCGGCGCGGCATCCGCCGACGCGGACACGCCGCTTCTGCGGACGAGGCAGCGGATGTCCACGGTAATCGGCGCTCCGTCTGACTCCGCGACCATTCCGTGCCAGAAGAGGTTTCCGTAGCCGGGTTCTTCGCGGAGTTCGCCCGGAATGGACGCGGTGATCTCTCGGGAGAGAACCTGCTGATGCGGAGTGTTCGTCGCGATCGGGAGAAAGATATGGACGGGGCCGACTCCGGCGGGGAGGGAGTCCAGCATGGCGGAGTAGGTGAAGGCGATGTGGCGCACGGCGTCCGCGGCGGGGGCGGCAGGGGCCACCAGCATGACGGCGACGACCGCCGGAAGTGACGCGCGGTAGCGAAAGGGCACGAAGACCGCCTGTTGGAGGCGCGAAGAGC
>JASLLL010000052.1 GCA_030747075.1 Gemmatimonadota bacterium | reverse complement strand
GTGCGCATCATGGCGAGGGTCCACGGCGGCGAACAGGAAGGCGGGCTCCGCGCCGGAACGCCGGACATCCCCGCATTGGCCGGGCTTCACGCATGGACCCGGGAAGTGCGCAAGCCCGCGTGGGCAGCGGCACTGGCGAAGTGCGCCACGCTTCGCGACCGCCTGGAGGAAGGGATTGTCGCGGCGCTCCCCGGTGCGTCCGTCAACGGCGATCGCGCGGGCAGGCTCCCGAACACCACGCACCTCCATCTCGGCGCTGTCCCCGGGCGCGCGCTCGTCAATGCCCTCGCGCTGGAAGGGATCGCGGCCAGCCGGGGTTCCGCCTGCGCCGCCGGAGATCCCCGCCCCTCGCATGTCCTCCGCGCCATGGGCATGGACGCCTCGCGCGTGGACGGATCCATCCGCTTCAGTCTGGGCATCCACACGACCGGCGAAGACATCGACGAAGTCCTCCGGCGCATTCCGGGAGCCGTGGAAAGCGCGCGCGCATACGCCGCCATCGCACAAGGACAGGCCGCACCGCCGGGCGACGGCTCGGATGAGTGTTGCGGACAGCCGCTGTTCCCCGCATGAGCCATCAGGAATACCATCCGCTCAAGAGGAGACCCTCCCCATGACCGCACCCGACTCCGACGCAAAGCGAGTGGTCGACCTCATCGAACGAGGACGACGCGGCGAATCCCCCCCCGGCTCCGCGACGGAAGCCCGGCCGGACGAGTACACCCTCAACGACCTCATCCGCCTCGCGATTGAGTTCCACGGATTTCCGGTCCCCGGCACCTTGATCGCCGTCTTCATGGCCGACTGGGCGCTGGAACTCATGCCGGAGACCAAGCGCATGGGAACGGTCATCGAAAGCTGGCTCTGCCTCCCGAGCGGAATCCACACCGTGCTGCGGCATCGTCTCGGGAAGACACAGTTCCGCGTCCGGGACCTGCACAAGATCGCCTGCACCTTTTATGACAAGGACACCGGGCTCGGTTATCGCATTCACCTCGATACCCGCCGCACGCCGGAGTTCCCGGCCATCGACCACTGGTTCCGCCGCCTGCTCGACCACTCCGTGCCGAAGGGCGAGCGCTGGGCGCCCGTCTCACTCCAGGTGCTGGAAGCACGCCGCAAGGTCCTGACCGCCACACCGGTCCGGATGACCACCCGTGAACTCGGCATCGATACACCGGTCGTCGCCTGCGATCAGTGCGAAGAGCTCTTCCTCTCCACGGGGGGCACGACCTGCCGCTCCTGCGAAGTCGGCCACTACTACGAGCCCCGGGACCTCGACGAAACCGGGCGGTCCCCCTCATGAGCCGCATCCTCGCCATCGACATCGGGCACGGCACCAAGGATGTCCTTCTCTACGACTCCACCCGAAACCTGGAGAACTGCGTCAAGGTGGTCGTCGGGGCTCCGGCCCAACGCTATGCGGACCGGGTGCTCTCCAGACCGGGCGATCTGGATGTCGTGGGCGACACCGTCGGCGGAGGCCCCCTTGCTTACGCGCTCCGCGAACTCGTGAAAAAGGGGCACCGCGTCCGAACCACTTCCCGCACCTGCTTTCTCGTGCGGAACCGCGTCGAGGATGTTCGAAAGGCCGGCATCGAAGTCGCGGACGACCTCCCGGAAGACTCCGGCAGCGGCACGCGCATTCATCTCGACGAAATGGAGATTCCCGCGCTTCGGGACTTTCTCCACGCGCACGACGAAGACCTCGACAACCTCGACGCCGTCGCGTTCGCCGTGCAGGACCACGGTGCGTACGAGGAGGGGGAGCTGAATCGCGTGTCCCGATTCCGGACCTTCGCGGAGCGCCTCTCCGAAAACCCGCATCCTTCCGCCCTGGCGTTCACACGCGACGACCTGCCCGATGGCTTCCATCGCATGCAGTCAGGACTCGATCGTCTGGCGAGAGACCTCCCCGGTGTCCCGGCTCTTGCGGCGGACACGCCCATGTCCGCGCTCATGGGCTGCCGCGCCGAACTCCCGAGCGACGGGGTGGACCTGCTGGTGAATGTCGGAAACTGCCACCTGATGGCGGGTGTCTTCCGAGGCGACCGCATCCTTTCCGCCATGGAGCATCACACGCGTATGTTCCGCAAGCGTGCCTTTGAACTCGGCGACACGCTCCGCCGATTCGCGGACGGTGACTTTTCGGACGAGCAGGTTCGCGAAGACGGAGGCGAGGGCGCCGTGCACTTCGACCCGCCCGGCTTCCACGCCGTGGAACGGATCCTCGTTACCGGGCCGAACCGGGGCCTCCTTCTCGAGACCGATCTCGACACTCTCTTTCCCGCTCCCGGCGGCGACATGATGATGACCGGGCCTCTCGGACTGGTGCGCTTCGCGGAGAGACTCCTCGGAACCTCCTGACGGCGCCCTCCTCCCCCGGTCGCCTTTACGATCGGGGGGGGGTGTGCTAGCGTGCGCCGACTTCACGAAACCCCGCCTTCCGCCACCCCCGGAGTGAGACCATGGAGTTCTTTGAGACCTTCGTTCATGTCGGCAATCGGTTCGTCTGGGGCTGGCCCGCGAAGTTCCCCCTTCTCGTGGCCCTTCTCCTTTCCGCCGGGTTGTTCGTCACGCTCCGGCTCGCCTTCATTCAGTTCCGGGGGTTTCGTCACGCATGGGATGTGGTGCGCGGACGCTACGACGACCCATCCCACAGCGGCGACATCTCCCACTTCCAGGCGCTGACGACCGCACTTTCCGCCACCGTGGGAATCGGGAACATTGCCGGAGTCGCCACGGCAATCCACTACGGCGGCCCGGGGGCGCTCTTCTGGATGTGGGTCACCGCGGTCTTCGGCATGGCGCTCAAGTACACCGAATGCACGCTCTCCATGCGACATCGCGTCTTCGACGAGAAGAACGAAGCGGCGGGCGGACCCATGTACTACATCGAGCGCGGACTCGGGAAGAACTGGAAGCCGATGGCACTGTTCTTCGCATTCTGCGGAGTCATCTGCAGCTTCGGCAGCGGGAACATGAATCAGGCGAATACGGTCAGCCTCTCCGCGCACACGACGCTGGGCGCGCCCACCTGGATCACCGGTCTCGTCATGGCGGCCGTGGTCGGTCTGGTCATCCTGGGCGGTATCCGCCGGATTGCGGCGGTCTCCTCGCGCCTCGCGCCGACCATGTTCGTGCTCTACGCGCTCGGTGCGCTCACGGTGTTGGTCCGGCACATCGGAGAGATCCCGGATGCGTTCGCGCTCATCCTGCGCGAAGCCTTCAACCCGACCGCCGGTGTCGGGGGAACCGCCGCGGGAGTCTTCGTGACGACGCTCATCTGGGGAGTCAAACGCGGGCTCTTCTCCAACGAGGCCGGACAGGGCAGCGCCCCCATCGCGCACGCCGCGGCCAAGACCGATGAACCGGCACGGGAAGGCCTCGTGGCCATGCTCGGTCCGTTCATCGACACGCTCATGATCTGCACGATGACCGGTCTGGTGATCGTGCTGACGGGTTCGTGGTCCGCGCACAAGCCGGTGGAGGATGCGCTGTCATCCTGCTCCATCCATACCGTCCTCGCCACGCCGGTCCGCGGGGATGTGGTCGCGGACGCGCCTCCTCTTTCCGCGGAGTTCCCGGTCACCGAAGGACTTCTCACCGGCGCGGCCCTTTCGGTGAACGACGGGTTCGTACTCGACGCGCTCGTGCTGGACGCCGACGGAACCCCGTTCACCGGGATGCTCCGCGCGGAATCCGGCGCGCTCGTGGGCGGCGAGAGCCTTCGCTACGGCGGGAAGATCCTCCTCAACTCCTCCGCACTCACCACCTGGGCGTTCCAGCGCGGACTGGGAGATCGCCTTGGAGTCATCGGCAAGTGGATCGTGACGCTGTCCGTCTTCCTCTTCGCGCTCTCCACCACCATCTCGTGGTCGTATTACGGCGACCGTTGCACGGAGTACATCTTCGGGATCGGTGCGGTTCGGATCTACCGGTTGCTGTACACGGCGTTCGTGTTCCTCGGCGCGGTGCTGGCGCTGGAAGTGGTGTGGGCGTTCGGGGATCTTGCGCTGGGGCTGATGAGTATCCCGAACCTCATCGCCATCTTCCTGCTGACCGGGAAGGTGCGGGGGCAGACGAAGGAGTACTTCTCCCGGGAGCATGTGCCGTTTCGATGAGGCCGCGTGCGGTGCCTGAAACAGGCACCGCACATTCCCACCGACCTCCGGCAGTTCTACTTCCAGTGCCCGGGACGCCAGACCCAGCCGCGCGGCGTTTTCTTCCAGTGCCCCGGAGTCCAGTGGGCTCCCCGCCGGGACTTCTCCCAGTGCCCCGGAACCCACTTGTACCGACCTCGCTTCCAGGTCCAGTGCCCCGCCTTCCAGACATGCGTGGCTCCGGGGCTGGCCGGACGGACTTCCTTCCGGGCAGCGGGCGGCGCAGTTCTCACATAGACGGTGCGCGTGGCACAGCCGGACAGCGCGAGCACGCCAGCCGCAAAGGTCGCAATCCAGAATGCGCGAAGTCTCATGGGTCACTCCTCCCCCGGGGACCGTGCCCCTTCAAAGTGAGTTGAACTCCCCCGCCAGCATCTTCTCAGTACAACTGGTAGTTCGCCAGAATCCGATTCTTCTCCGCCTCGACCAGATCCGCAAGAACTCCCCGCACGCGCCCCCCGAGCACCGCATCCGTCACGCCGTTCGCCTCTCCATCCGACGGGGAAAGAAACAACGGCGGCCCCGAGCCCGCCATCACGCGCACGCCTCCCTCCACCGGCACGATACGGATCTCCCCGCGCGGGACTTCGTGATCCAGCGCCCACGAAACCGTCGCCACCGCTTCGGCCGATCGCTCTTCGTCATGCCCGGCCAGAAGGAAGAGCGTCCTTCCCGTAAAAACGACGGCCGTGCGCGGTTCCCCCGCCTCGCTCCGCACGGACCGGGCTTCCGGCTGGGGAGGATTCGTGACCAGCCTGCGATGGATGGGGATGTTCTTCTCCAGGAGAAAGTCCCGCGCCTGGCGCACTCGGTCTTTCGACAGAGGATGCGTGCGGTAGATCCCCAGTTCCTCTTCGATGAACTTCCCGGAAGAACCCGCCATCCTCTCCAGAAAGGTCAGAAAGCCCACCGGATCGTACCGGGTCTTCAGCAGATACCCCACGCCCTCCTGATCCGCGTCCACCTCGGCCGCCACGGAGCCACCGTTCAGGACCGCCGCCGTGATGGCGTTCGCGGCCGCCCCGGCGAGCATGGCCGCCTCCGGGGACTTCCCCAGCACGACCGCTGCCAGCGACGCAAGCTGCAACAGGCCCAGGCCCTTGGGCGCGTTGCGCATGCGCTCGATGGCGTGCTGCCGGACATTGTGCGCAATCTCGTGTCCGAGAACGCCCGCCAGTTCGTCATCGGATTGAACCGCATCCAACAGCCCGCGCGTGACATACACCCAGCCGCCGGGGACCACGAAGGCGTTGACCACAGGAGACGCGACAATGTGCGGGATGTACTCCACATCCGGCCGGGAAGTGGCCGCCGCGATCTCGGCGAGCATCCCCGAGAGCTTCTCCAGCGTCTCTTCGTCGTCCACCAGAAGCACGGAGCGCTCGATATCGAACGCCGCCTCCTGCCCGAGTTCCGTTTCCCGGGGCGTGCTGCCGGGCGGAAGCGCGACGGCAGTCACCACCCAGAGAAGAAGTGCGGCGGCGGTGCCGGGAAGGAGCCTTCGGTTCACGGGGACTCTCCGTGGTGTGAGGCGCGGTTCGAAGGGATCAACCCCCGATCGCCGACATGGTTCGATCCGGTCGGACGAAATCCTCCTGCCCGATACGGTGGCCGGGTTCCTTGCGGTCCACCGCCTTCCGCACAAGGTCCGCGATCTCCGCGTCCGTTCCCCCTTCGCGCAGCAGTTCCCGAAGATCCCGTTCCGCCGTGGAAAAGAGGCAGGTGCGCAGCTTCCCGTCGGAGGTGACGCGGATGCGGTCGCACCGGCCGCAGAAAGGCTCCGTCACGCTTCCGATGAGTCCCACCTCACCGCCGCCGTCCTCGTAGCGCCAGCGCGCGGCGGGTCCGGCCTTCGCGCTCTCCTCCACAGGAAGAAGGGGCCCCACGCCTTCGGAGAGAACTCGCAGAATCTCCGCGTTCGTGACCACCATGTCCGCGTTCCAGCGGTCGTTCCCGATCGGCATGTACTCGATGAAGCGCAGCACACACCCCTTCTCCCGCGCCCATCCCGCCAACGGAAGGATGGCGTCGTCGTTGATCCCGCGCCGGATGACGGCATTGATCTTCACCGGGCGAAAACCGACGCTCAACGCGGCGTCCAGCCCGCGAAGAACCGCTTCCAGCGAATCCCGGCGCGTGAGTTCGCGGAAGACTCCCCCGTCCAGCGTGTCCAGGCTCACATTCACGCGACGAAGCCCCGCGCGAAGAAGAGGGTCCGCCATGCGATCCAGTCCAATCCCGTTCGTCGTCATGCCCACATCCTCAATGCCCGGGACGGACACGATGCGCTTCACAAGATCCGGCAGGTCTTTTCGAAGGAGCGGTTCCCCGCCTGTCAGGCGCACCTTGCGAATGCCGAGAGGCGCCACCACTCGAACGAAGCGCACGATCTCCTCGTACGAGAGAATCTCCGCGCGCGGGATCCACTCTACATTCTCGTGCGGAAGGCAATAGGCGCACCGAAGGTTGCACCGGTCCGTCACCGAAACGCGGAGGTTCACGATGGAGCGTCCGTGCGCATCCAACAGGCTCATGGCGACGCCTCCCCGGTGCGGACGGAAGTCGGAACGCGCGTCCCCGCCGACCACTTCGTTTCGCCATCGTCGAAGTGTTCCCGCTTCCAGACGGGAAGCACCTCCTTGACGCGGTCGATCAGCTGCCGCGCGGCACGGAATGCCGTGTCCCGGTGTGCGGACGACGCGGCCACCAGAATGCTCGGCTCCCCCACCTGAAGGAGGCCCAGCCGATGGACCGCCGCCACGCGGTGGACATCTTCGGCCTCCAGCACTTCCGCACAGATCGCGGCCAGCTTCACCGACGCCAGTTCCTCGGCGGCGGAGTAGTCGATGGAGTGAACGGCGCGCCCTTCGTGCAGGTTTCGCACGACTCCCGAGAAGAGGACCACGCCCCCCGACGCGGGAGTCTCCACAAACCGGAGAAGCTCCGCTTCGTGGAGCGGGTCCTGAGTAATGCGGGAGAGGATTCTCGTGGGCACGGATCAGCCTCCGCTGACGGGTGGGATCAGATGGAGAGTGCGGTCCCCTTCGACCACCCCGGAATCCGGAAGATACTCGGAATCCGTAGCCAGAACACACGAAGGCAGAAGCGGCGCCAGCGGAGGGCAGACCCGCGCGAGCGCGTCTTTCACGTCCTTTGCGGTATCCCCCGCACCCCCGGGCGCGCGAATCTCCCGCACCCCGGCCAGATCGGCCGCGTGCGCATGGAGTCGGATGGTGAGTTCCTGATCCGGCACAGGCCCCTCCGCGGATGCACCGCCCAGTATAGGGGCGAATCCCCGCAACGGACAGTCTCCTTCCGGGCTGATAGTATGGCCGTCCACAAGGGGAGGATGAAGTGAAGTTCTCGGTCGAAGTCGTCTGCGCACTGTCGATGGATGGCCGCATCTCCACCGCCGGGCGCGATCCCTGGATCTGGTCGGGCCCCGAGGACGGCCAGTGGCTCCTGTCCCGGATGACCGAATCGGATCTTCTCGTGGCGGGCGCCGCGACGATCCGAGCCGAAAACCCGTCGCTGTCCGTCCCGGCGGAGTGGTCAAAACGCCGCACGGAAGAGGGACGCCCGCCTCAGCCCGCGCGACTGATCCTCTCTCCGCGTCTTGAACTGGATCCCGCATGCCGCGCATTCGACGAAGACTCCGCGCCGGCACTGGTCGCGGCCTCCGCCGAAGCCATCGCGGAAAGGGGCGCCGACTTCCGGGGCCGGGCGGAACTCCTGCCGCTTCCGGACGACCTCTCGCTGTCGGACTGCCTTGCGCACGCATGCTCCTTGGCCGGAGGCGGGAGGGTCGTCTGCCTCGGCGGCGGGCGGACCAACGCGCTCTTCCTGGAGCAGGATCTCGTCGACCGCGTGTCTTTCACCATCGCGCCGCTCGTCATCGGCGATGCCCGCGCACCCGGCCCCTTCGACGGTCACGGCTTCCCGCCTGAGGCGTTCCCGCGATTCCGGCTTGAGGAGGCGCGCCGCCTCGGGGAGGACCTCCTCCTGCGGTATACACGCACTCCCGCAGACTAGTCCGCCGCGAACTCTACCGAATCGTCCATTGGAACCCCGTGCTCCAGCATCCGGTGAACGGGGCATCGCCCCACAATCTGCGTCAACCGCCGCCGCTGTCCTTCGTCAAAGTCCCCGTCGATCCGCACGCGGGCGCGAATCGACTCCGCCGGACGCGATCGGCCTTCGCCATGAATCAACTCGTAACTCACCTCGACCGATTCCAGCGGGATCTCCTTGTGCTTCGCGTAGATGCGAAGCGTGATGGCCGTGCACGCGCCCAGCGCACCCAGAAGCATCTCCTTCGGGGTGGGCCCGTCGTCCGTTCCGCCCTCCTCCTTCGGTTCGTCCGCAACCCACTGGTGTCCCCGCGCATCCGCCAGAACCCGTGTTCCCTCCCCCATCTTCACCGTGACGCAAGGGGTCGTCTTCATCGCGTCCTCCGTTCCGCTTCCCGCTTCAGGTGCTGCCACAGATACCAGGTCGCCATCGACCGGAAAGGCCGCCAGTCTTCACCCTTGGCCAGCGCCTCGGCCTTGGTCGGCGGTTCGGCCAGCGCGTAGGCCGCCTGGATCCCCGCGCGAAGGCCCAGATCGTCCACCGGGAGAATGTCCAGCCTCCCGAGGTGGAAGATCAGGAACATCTCGGCCGACCACCGCCCGATCCCGCGGACGCGCGTCAGGCACTCGACCACCTGTTCGTCGTCATGCCGGCGGAGCGCCCCCGGGCGAAGTTCGCCCGACTCGACCGCGCGCGACAGATCGCGCAGGTAGGACACCTTCTGCTTCGAGAGCCCCGCCTTGCGAAGACGGCGCCCGTCCGCCCCGAGGAAGTCGTGCGGGCGCGGGAATGCCGGGCCATCGGTCAACGCGCGAACCCGCCCGGCGATGGTCGCGGCGGCCTTCATCGAGATCTGCTGGTGAATGATCGATTCCACCAGCACATCGTACGGATCTCCCGGCGCCCCGATTCCCGCGGTGTACGGCCCCACGCCGCGGATGATTCGACGCAGAACCGGATCCCGACGCGAAAGATGCGCCATCCCGCGCGAGTGCGATTCATCCGGGATGACCCCCTCCGCATGCAGCATCCGCGCTTTCAGCGGAAGTCCGCCTTCGGAGGTGAATCCGCCCAGCCCCCCCGAGTGCGTCAGAACACGGTGGCACGGCACGAGGAGCGGCACGGGATTGGTCGCCATGGCGCGCCCCACTGCACGAGACGCGCCCGGGGAACGCGCCCGACGCGCGAGTTCCCCGTAGGTCACGACCTCCCCGGGATCCACGCGGCGGAGCGCGCGGTAGACGCGCCCTGAAAACGGCGCCACCTGAAGATCCACCGGAATGTCGCGCAAACTGTCCGGCTTCCCGCCGAGGTGCGCACGCACTCGCCGCGCCACCAGAGAGACCACCCGCGGCGGGCGATCCGTTTCGCTGCGCTCCTCCCCTTCCGCGCGCAGCCACCGGACGACCGCCGCGCGATTCTCAGACGGCAGGACAAACCGATCCACCCCGCGAGGAGTCCACGAGAACGCACACACACCGAGTGCTGTCTCGAACAGGTGCAGACCTTCTCCGGCGTCGCGAAACATCGCGCGGCCCCCT
>JASLLL010000051.1 GCA_030747075.1 Gemmatimonadota bacterium | reverse complement strand
ACCCCCCCCCACACCCCCCCCCCCCCACCCCGAACCCTAGAGCCAGCCCAGCGCCTTCCGGCGAAGAAATGCCCGCGCCAGCCGTATGGTCTGGAGGAAGTCGTCTCGTGAGCGCAGAGCACGCCGGGCCATCATGAGTGCATAGCGTGGGCGGAGGTAGTACCGGCGGTAAGACTCCCGCGCAAGTTCCTCAATCCTCTCACGCGGGAGTTGCTTGAAGCTGACTGCGGAGCGGGAGAATCCATCGTGTCGGGACCAGTCACCGTCCGACACCAGCGTCCCTTCTTCCTCGACGATCTTCAGAAGCGCCGTCCCGGGCAACGGGGTGGCAATACCGAACTGGCAGAACTCCGCATTCAGCGAGTAGGCATACTGGATGGTGGATCGAACGGTATCCTCGGTGTCCCACGGGAAGCCGATGATGAAGCAGTTGTGCACATCGATTCCCGCGTCCTTCGTCCAGCGCGTGGCCTTTTCGATATCCTCCACGCGAGCATTCTTGAGCATCTTGTCCAGGATCTCCTGGCTTGCGCTTTCGCAGCCGTAGAGAATCCGCGAACAGCCGGCGGCCTTCATCTCGGCCAGCAGCTCCGGATCCACGCGATCCGGGCGGCACTGGGGAGACCAGGTCACTCCCAGGTCCTTCTCCTTCAGGAGGCGGCAGATCTCCAGCACGCGCTTCCGGTTGAGTTCGAAGATGTCATCGTCCAGACGAATCTCCCGCACGCCAAACTCCCGCACCAGATGCTCCATCTCCGCAACCACTCGCTCCGGGGAGAGCGACCGCCAGCGGTGGCCATAGATCGTCTGGGGGAACCAGCAGTACACACACTGGTACGGGCACCCCCGCGATGTGATCATGGTCGCGGCAGGGTGGCTCCTGAAGACGCTCTCCGTATACCGGCCCAGATCCACCAGGTCGTATGCGGGGAACGGAAGCGCGTCCAGATCCGCGACATGCCGGTAATCGCCGACTTCAACGATGGACCCGTCCTCCTCGCGACAGGAGATCCCCTCCACGGTCCGCCACGAGTCGTCTCCGCGCGCCAGTCCCTCCACCACTTCCGCCAGCGACTCGTCATACTCCCCCCTCAGTGCGAAACCCACTCCGGGACACTCCTCCAGCACCGCACGCGCCATCGGGGTGACAAACGGCCCGACAAACCCCACACGGATCCCGGTATCTCTCGTTACCGCAGCGACGAATGCACGATCCGCCTCGATCTTGATCTGCTCCACATAGATCACCACGAGATCCGGCCCCGACGCGCGGATCTGATCCACGGCCTCCGAAAGCGTGACGCCCTCGGCCTGGCAGTCCAGGCAGGAAACCTCGTGCCCTGCCTCACGGAGAACGGCGGCGGCCTGGAGATTCAGATACGAGTAGGTGATCTCACCCGTGACCGACAGCGCCGGGAATCGACGCCCGCCTTTCGTGATGTGGGACTCCGGCGTCCAGTCCACCGAAGGCGGCGTATCGACAAAGTGAACCTTCATGATCGCCCACCGCCCCGGCGACGCCCGGCAAAGTAGGTCAGGAAACTCCGCAACCCGTGGAGCTTTGTCTTCACATCCGACACGGAGCGAATATTCCGGAGGATTGTCCGAACCTGCCCCGGCCGCATGTAGAAGCTCCGCAGCCCTTCATCCACGAGTTCGTCAATCTCGCGCAGCGACAACCCCGGGATGTCCACCACTCCGCGTTGTTCCAGGTCCTCATCCACCCAGTCCGTCCAGTCCTCCGCCACGACATAGCCGTTCTCTTTCGCCCAGTCGTAGTAGGCCGTTCCGGGATACGCGGCCACTCCCGTGAACTGACAGGTGTCGATGTCCAGTTCCCGCGCAAGCCCGATCGTTTGCATGGCGGTCTCTCGAGTCTCCCCCGGCCCTCCGATCATGAAGCACCCATGAACGCGAATCCCCGCTTCCGCGGTCGCGCGGGCGAACTCCCGCATCTTGTCCGTGCCGATGCCTTTGCGGATCCGACGGAGCATCTCGTCGTTCCCGAACTCAAAGCCGACGCAGAACATCCGTGCTCCGGACTCCTTCATGAGGCGGAGCGTGTCGCGGTCGGTCAGATCAGGCCGGGCGTTCGCGCTCCACGAGATTCGCCGGTGAAGTCCCCGGTCGATGAGCCCCTGGCAGATCTCCCGGAGCCGATCCAAGTGGGTGGAAAGAGTCAGCGTATCGTCTTCGAACATGACTTCTCGAAGATCGGGGAACAGCTCCAGATCGTACTCGATCTCCGCCAGCACTCGTTCCGGGGAGCGCGTGCGATAGCGATGCCCGTACATCACCTGCGGGAGCTGGCAGAAGGTGCACTTTGCGGGGCAGCCCCGTCCGCCGATCAGCGTGATGAATGGAAACAGCTTGCCTGCGTCCGGGTAGTCGTGAATGTCGATATGATTCCATGCAGGAAACGGAAGCGCGTCCAAGTCTTCGATCAGCGCGCGGTCGGGGTTGTGCACAACCGTATCCCCGTCGAGATAGGAGAGTCCGTCCACTCCTTCCAGAACACCGGTGGACGCGTATTCGCGCAGCGTGTAGTCGAACTCCCGGCGAACGACCGCGTCTACCGATCCCTTTCCGCGGCGCAGCGTGTCCTCCGGCTCCGCAGACCCGTGCGAGCCAACCAGGAGCACCCGCCCACCGCCGGACGCGTCCCGAAGAACCCGGGCGTGTTCCAGATCGCTCTCGATCGAAGGGGTGGTGGCGTACACGACGATCGCATCCGGTTGGAATGCGCGCACCTGTTCCTCTACCTCGACCCGCGGAAGGTCCTTCGCCGATGCGTCGAGAAACACGCACTCATTCCCGGCTTCCTCCAGAACGGCGGTCGCGCGACAGAGGTAGTCCGGATGTCGGCGGACTCTTCCCCGCGACCGCGCGAACCAGCGCGCCGTCTTGACGAAGCCCTTCCCGTAGGCAGGATTGACGATGAAGACCTTCACGAGACCCCCGCCGGACCGGGTGAGAAGTGCCTGCTAGCCTTGATCCGCAACCGCTCCGCAGAGCCATTCGATCTCCTGCCGGAGACCGTCTTCCAGCGGAACCTTTGGCTCATAGCCGAGTTCCCGACAGGCGCGCGAAATATCGGCGTGCGTGTCGGAGACATCTCCGCGTGCCCGTGGGGTATGCCGCACCTGCGCCTTCCGGCCGAGCAGCTCCTGAAGGAGTTCCAGGTTCTGAAGGAGCGAGCGACGCGCTCCCCCCCCAATGTTGAAGACTCGCGAAGAAGGGTCTGCTTCCCCGGCGAGCAGGGTGGCCTGGACGATGTCCCCCACGAATGTGCAGTCCCGACTCTGGGATCCATCGCCATAGATGTCCAGCGGACGGTCCTCCATGATCGCTCGGATGAAACGGTGGAACGCCATGTCGGGGCGCTGGCGCGGGCCGTACACCGTGAAGTACCGGAGCGAGAGAACATCCACTCCGTAGTTGGCGTGGTAGAGCTGACACAGATGCTCCCCCGCAAGCTTGGTAGCCCCGTAAGGGGAGTTCGGCGCGGTCGGGGCATCCTCGGAGAGCGGAAGCTGCCGGGTATCGCCGTAGACCGACGAAGAGGACGCATACACCACGCGCACACCCGAATGCTCCTTGACCGTTTCCAGAATCCGCTGGGTCGCGCGGACATTGCTGAAGAGGTAAGTGTCAAACTCCGTTCCCCAACTGGCACGGACACCCGCCTGCGCAGCGAGATGGTAGACCACATCCCGGTCGGCGATGACCGTCGACAGATCCGTTTCGTTCAGATCCTCTTCGACCAGCCGGAACCGGTCGGACGCAAGCGCCCGCGCGACATTTCCGTCCTTCGCGGCCCGCGGGTAGTAGTCCGTGAAGGAGTCGATCCCGATGACATCATCGCCGCGATCCAGAAGCGCTTCCACAAGCTGCGACCCGATGAACCCGGCCGCTCCGGTAACAAGGGACTTCCTGGCCATGCTCCCGTTCCCCCTGCCTCAGCTGGAGTCGCGAGGCGGAATGCCCGCCTTGATCTGAACGCGAAGATCCATCAGCTTGCTTCGCACACTTTCGTCGTCCGGATGATCATCCAGCCAACGCGCGAGCACATTCTCCGCTTCCGGAAGCAAGTCCAGATTCATGTAAGCACTGTAGAGTCCGGAGAGAACTTCCGGATCCGAAGGTGCCAGCATCTGCGCTTCCTCATACCAGGACCGGGCTTGGGCCCAGTGGTCCTGCATGGCCTCGATGAACGCCAGCGCCATGACCACCTTGAGATCCCCGGGCGATGCTTCCAGCCGATCCAGGAAACGCGAACGAGCTTCTTCGTAGCGGCCCGCCTCGATGAGCAACCCGCTGTACCCGCCAGAGATCGGAGCATAGTCGGGAGCGATCCGTGTCGCGCGTTCCATGCACGCCAGGGCTTCGTCCATGTCCCCCTCCTCACGCATGAGCAACCCCATCCTCGCCCATGCGGCGGCGTAGTTGGTCACCAGCTTGCTCTCGTTTGAGTTTCGGAAGACCGAGTCATCCAGGTAGCCTTCTTCATCAAGCAGTCCCCGGTAGAGATACTTCTCCTCCAGGTTGTTCCGGCAGATCTCCAGGTTCACATCTTTCAGTTCCGAGGAATCCAGATGGAACTTGAACGCCAGTCCTTCCAACTCCAGATAAGGCTCCAGCCCGAGCAGGTCATCCACCGTCACCGCGAAGTAGACGGGCACCTCCATGCCGCGAGCCACATTCTCGTTGATGATGTTCATGGCGACCTGATCCTTCACCAGATAAACCTTGCGCGACTCCTGATCCATGAATGGCCGGAGTTTCCAGAGCTCTTCCACGGTGTAGGACATGGGCACGCGCGGTTCTTCATCGCGAAGCTGCTGCCCGTACCACGGCGTGTTCAGCAGGCTCAGGTTCACCAGACGCACATCCGTGCGGAAACCCTCGACGCCCTGAATGTACCAGAGCGGGAAGGTATCGTTGTCCCCGTTCGTGAAGATGATCGCGTTCTCTTCCAGCCCGACGAGCATGTTGTAGGCGTAGTCCCGCGCGACAAAGTTCCCGCGGCGGTCGTGCGTCTCCCAGTGATCCTGAATCGGGACGGCGGCGATCGTCAGGCACAGGACACCGGTCAGGACGGCCACCGCCCGCCGCGCACCTCTGCCGGACACGCCTGCCACCACCTGGCGCGCGAGCCACGCAAGCCCCAGCCCCATCCACGGCGCGTAGTAGAAGAACCCGGGAGCAAAGAAGTAATCTCTCTCGCGGACTTCGTGGTCCGTGAAGTTCATCTTGAGAATGAGCATGAAGGAGGTCCACAGGAACAGCAGTCCAATCAGCACAAAGCTCCGCCGCTCTCTGCGAAAGTGCGCAATGGCCCCGGGGATCCCCAGAAGAGGCAGCAGGAACCCGGACGCGTTCGTTCCCCATTGCTGCCGAAAGTACCGCCAGAACATGTGGTCCGTCTGAAAGAGGAAGTCCGCCTGCCGGTCGAAAATACTGCGCGGCTTGTACTGAGCCCGCAGGATCATGTCCCAGAAGGCGTTCCATGTGTCCGGTTGTGCTTCGTTGATCACGGGATCCAGTGCGGAGCGGATGGGCAGATACAGGTGCACCGAGAATCCGAGGAAGGTGGTCAGCGCCAGGAGAAACCCGAGATCGGTCGCGGGATTCCGGATGCCGGTCGGCGGCTTGATTGCAATCCAGGGGACGAGGAACGCCAGAATCGGTCCGCCAAAAACCACGGCCGAACGGAAGGTCGAAGCCTCCATCATGAAGGCGCCATACAGGGCGAGGAGCACGGCCACGACATGCGCCGCCATCAGAATGACCCGATTGCGCTTCTGGTACTCGCGCGGGAGAAGGCCGTGCTGGAGCGTGGGCAGGAGCATCAGCGCCACGACCACCAGGAAGAACCAGAGATCCTGCGCCATGCAGAGCACCAATGCGAAGCTCACGGGAATGGCCAGGCGCCGCTCATAGAGGAAGGCGAACGGCAGCACTGCCAGCGCGACGAGGAATGTGGCGAGATGCACGCCGATGTTCAGCGCCAGAAGGTAGGCGATCACGACAAGAAGTCGTTCATCCCGAGGGTCTGAATCCGCCCACAGGAGAACGATCCATGTGGTGAAGATCGTCCACATCATGCTGACCGAGTACACCTCCGCTTCAATGGAGTTGATCCACAGCGTGTTCGCGAAGGACGCGAAGAGCGCGGCCGTCACGCCGGCCAGCATGGCGGGAGGGCACACCGACGACTGGTCTCCGTCGTTCCACATCTTCTTCCCGATACGCACGACACACAGGTACAGGAATGATGCGGCGATGGCCCCGGGCAGCGCGGAGAGCAGGTTCACTGCAACAGCAGGGGACGCAATCCCGAGAAGATCATGGAAAAAGAGGGTGAAGACCCGGCCCAGGAGAACATAAAGCGGTGTCCCGGGCGGATGCGGGATTCCCATCGTCACGGAGGTGGCGATGAACTCCCCTGCATCCCAGAAGGAGACATCCGGAGACAGCGTAATCCGATAGAGAACCAGCGTGAAGACGCCCACCAGAAGCGCGAGAACCCGGTTCGGCACATCTGCTCCCCGGGAGAGGACACCGGGCGTCGAAGAAGATGGAGGGAGAGGGTGGCCGGTCATGATCCGGCCTCCGAGTCCGAAGCCCCTGACGGAAGCGCACGCCACTCCTCCAGCACATCCGAGATGCTCTGCTCCAGAGGAATGACGGCCTCCCAGCTCAGATCATCCCGCGCGCGGGTCGGATCGCCAAGAAACTCCGGAACATCCACCGGGCGGAACCGCGCCGGATCCGTCTCCATGGTAATCGGCACGCTCGCCGCCTCCATCAATAGCTGAACGATCTGTTCCACGGGCACCGACCTCCCCGAACACAGGTTGTACACGCTCCCCGATGCACCGCGCTCCAGTGCAACCCTGTAAGCCTTCACGATGTCTCGCACATCTGTAAAGTCCCGTCGCGCGGAGAGGTTCCCGACGCGAAGCACAGGGGGCGCCTCGGCCCGTTCGATTCCAGCTACCTGAGACGCGAAGTCCGGCGCGACGAATCCCCTTCGCTGCCCCGGCCCCACATGATTGAACGGACGCATCCGCACGACATCCAGCCCCCACCCCGCTGCGGCCTGCGCTGCCGCAAGATCCGCCGCCGCCTTCGACAGGCCGTACGCGCTGCGCGGAACCGGTGGACGGGCTTCCGTCACGGGAAGATCCGCTGCCGGAACCTCACCGTAGACTTCGGCGGATGTGACCGCCACGACGCGAACCCCGGGGCAGACCTCCCGCACTCCTTCCAGAACGCGCACCGTCCCTTCCGCATTCACACGAAAGCTGCCGACCGGGTCCTTCGCCGCAAGTGCCACATTCGCCTGGCCCGCAAGATGCACAATACCCTCCGGTCGGAATGCCGAAAGCGCATCCCGAATGGAGTCCGAATCCAGAAGATCCATCAGGTGCCACGACACGCCTTCCCGCGCGGGAATCGGCTCCCCGGGGCAGAATGTGCCCCCGAGGGCATCCCCGTGAGAGGCGCACTCCGTGAGGAGATGCCGCCCGACGAAGCCGGTGGCCCCGAGGATCAGGACGCGCATGCGTCCTCTCCGAGGAGGGCGGCATCGGCATCCACCATCATTCCGATGAGTTCCGGGAAGGTGACCTCCGGCTTCCAGCCGAGTGCCTTCTCCGCCTTCGCCGGATCCCCGATCAACAGCGCCACTTCCGCCGGCCGAACCAGCGACGGGTCCACCACGACGAAGTCCTCATAGTCCAGCCCCACATGCGCAAAGGCCGCACTGGCAAACTCACGCACGGAATGCGTCTCTCCGGAAGCGATCACGAAGTCCTCCGGCTCATCCAGTTGGAGCATCCCCCACATGGCCCGCACATAGTCGCCCGCGTAGCCCCAGTCCCGCTTCGCGTCCAGATTCCCGAGCGAGAGCTTGTCCTGCAAACCCGCGTGGATCCGCGCCACCGCACGCGTGATCTTCCGAGTGACGAACTCCGTCCCGCGGCGAGGGGACTCATGGTTGAAGAGAATCCCGGAAGAAGCGTGAAGCCCATAGCTCTCCCGATAGTTCACGGTAATCCAGTGGCCGTACACCTTCGCGACGCCGTAGGGGCTTCGCGGATAGAACGGAGTGTCCTCGGTCTGTGGCGTCTCGCGGACCTTGCCGAACATCTCGCTGGACGACGCCTGGTAAAAACGAATCGACGGATCCACTTTTCGCACGGCTTCCAGCATCCGCGTGACACCCATCGCCGTGAACTCCCCCGTCAACACAGGCTGTTGCCACGATGTCGGAACGAAGGACTGCGCGGCAAGATTGTACACTTCTGCCGGACGGAATCCGTCCAGCGCATCGATCAGCGAAGTCTGGTCCAACAGGTCCGCCTGAATGACCTCGATGCGATCCCGAATCCCATCGATCCGATCCATCTTCTCCGTGCTGGACCGCCGGACCACACCGGCGACCTCGTATCCCTTTTCCAAAAGGAACTCGGCGAGATAGGAACCATCCTGTCCGGTGATTCCCGTGATCAGTGCACGCATGGAGCCTCCCACTCTGCGATGGCTTCTTCGATCATTTCCATAGTCGAATCTGCGGTCCTGTCCCAGGAGAAGGTGTCCGCAAACCGGAGCGCCCCCTCGGCGAGTCTTCGTCTCAGTTCTTCTTCTCCGAGCATCCGGCTCATGGCCGCTTCCAGCGCTGCCCGATCTCCGTGCGGAACCAGGATGCCGGACTCTCCGTCCCGCACCGCCTCCCGCAGACCCGGTGAGTTGCTGGCGATCACGGGCGTTCCACACGCCTGTGCCTCCAGACAGGTCAGCCCCCAACCCTCCTTCGGTGATGTCATCACCAGCGCGACCGCCTCCTGGTAGAGCCGGATCTTCTCCTCTTCGGAGACCGACCCCAGAAAACGGACCCGGGCGTCGGCACCGGTCCTCCGAGCATGCCGACGCAGGGAGTCAAGGTAGTTTCCCCCGCCCGCAATCGTCAAGGTGAGGTCCGCCTGCCCGGATCGAGCGAGAGCATCCACCGCATCGATGACCAGATCCAGCCGCTTGTACCGGCGAACACGCCCCATCGCCAGCAGGAAGGGCTTGCCGTTCTGCTCCGCGTCGGGCGGCCGGTAAAGGGATCGATCCACTCCCACATGAACCACCCGGACCCGATCCGGTGCCAGCCCCCGGAGGATGAAGTCCTCTCGTGTGCTCTCCGAAATGACTTCCATCATCGTTCTTCGATAGATCCACGGCAGGGCCATCTCTGACGCAAACACATAGAGCGACAAAGGGGGCGGAATCTCGCGGAAGATCGTCCCGCCGAAGAGATGGTGCCCGATCCCCAGTACCGGCGCCCCGGCAAACACCGGCGTACAGAGCGGAATCTTGTTCAGCGCCTCCACCACGATCGAGGGCGCGAACTCCCGTCGAAGACGACGGAGTGCCGCAGGAACGGCAAAGTTGAATCCGTAGCGCCCACTTACACGCAGAATCTCCATGCCATCGAGCACTTCCCGGGCGGGAGCTCCGGCATATCCCGAGCAGAGAACCATCACGCGATGGCCGCGCGCGGCCAGCCGCGCAAAGGTCTCGTGGAGGTGGACTTCCGCTCCCCCGGCGAACGGGTTCGTGCGGTCGTTCCAGTTGACCAGGAGGATATTCCGATGCGGACTCACCGTCCGCTCTCGAGTCGGTCCGCCAGCCTGTGCGGAAGTCCCGCCGCCAGAATGTCCCTCGCGGCGGACGCGTGGTCGTACTCCACACGCCGGAAGGACTCTGTCCGGGCCCTTGAGTCGAAGAGAGCATAGGAGGCTCGAGGGTCCCCGTCCCTCGGCTGGCCGACACTCCCGACATTCACAAGAAGAGACCCTCCGTCAGGAGGAGCCACAGACGCGTCGCAGGTTCTCTCCGCAATGCCATCGCGCAC
>JASLLL010000050.1 GCA_030747075.1 Gemmatimonadota bacterium | reverse complement strand
AACCGGCAGGCCCCACCCTGGATCCTGTTCCGCAAACCGGCCGCTGACGAGCCCTTCATGAGTCCGCTCGATGACCAGCTTCACCCCCGCATCGTCGATCCCGGCAACCCCGCTCTCCCAGAGGTCGCCCCGAAGCGAATCCAGCGCGCGCGCTTTCATCTGGCCGCGCATCTCTCCCGCCCGGACCGCGAATTCCTCTTCCGTGGGGTGATGAATGCCCTGCGCCGCCAGAGATGCGCGCACGGACCCGCTGTCCGGCTCCCCTTCTCCGCCAGCCAGCACACGCAGCCGTCGGACGAGGACTTCGTCTTCTCCCTGGGAGAGGAACTCCTCCGTCTCCCGGTTCCCTTCCTGAACCATCTCTCGCGCGTACTGCGTGAGCAGCATTCGATCGATGGTGCGGTTCAGGAAGTCGAGGCGATCCGCGCGCGTTCGAAGACTCGGCTTGTTGGAAGGGGCGAGATTCGCGTAGACGAGACGAAGATCGGCCACGGTCAGCGCCTCGCTGCCGATCACGGCGACATGATCGCTCTTTAACTTCCCGCACGACGCGAAGGCGAGCAGCATCAGACAACAGGCAGCCCGGAGGACGCGCTCGCGGCTCATACCGACCCCCGCGCCAGGTCTTCCAGCAGCCTGCGAAGGTAGACCCCGGCCATCCGCTTCCGGTACGCCACCGGCATCGTGGTATTGCGACGCGGATTCGCTCCCGCCTGCACTTTCCCGGCGACATCGTCCAGAACTTCCGCGAGCGGGCGACCCTTGGTTTCGGCGGAGTAGTCCACGAACTGCGGCACCACATCGAGCGCGGTCGTCGCCACGCGAAACTCGCGGAGCGCCCCGTGGCTCCCGAAGCGAACGGCGGCCGCCACGCCCATCTCGGGGTAATCCATGGCCTCTCTCGGACGGAGCTTGCGGTATCCCGCACGAAGGCCCGCGGCCTCCTCCGGGATAAGAACCGCCGTCAGGAGTTCACCCGTCCGAAGGACATTCCCCGAGATCCCGTCACCCTGGAAGAAGTCCGACAGCGGTACGGTCCTCCGCCCGGACGCGGAAGCGATTTCCAGGGACGCGCCGAGCACCATCAGTAGCGGCGCCAGATCCCCGGAGTAGGCCGCGTAGCAGGTCTCCGTTCCCGGAACCACGAGGCACTCGTCGCCCTCGGCCTTCATGCAGGGAGTTCCCGCGCGCCGCCACTCGAGCGTCTGGTTGAACCAGAAGCAGCGGTGATCCGCGAGGAGGTTTCCTCCGATCGTGGCCGCATGGCGAATGACGGGCGACGCCACCTTCGCCGCCGCCTCCGCCAACGCGGGAACGCTGCGCCGCAGACCCGGATCCCGCTCCAGCGACGAAAGCCGCTCCATGGCGCCGATCCGTCCGCCACAAACTCCGCGAAGTTCCTCCACGGCGTCGAGGGCAATGACATGTGGTTTCGCGTTCAGCCGGTTCTTGTAGTTCTGCAGGAGATCCGTTCCGCCGCCGAGGAAGTCCGCGCCCGGCCCGAGGTCGTGCGCAAGCCGGACGGCTTCGTCCACGGTGGCGGGCCGGTGAAGCCGGAACGCGGGAAGAATCATGACGCGGCCCCTTCCCGAACGGCCGCCTGCGCGCGAGCCTTGCGGTCCATCGCGGCCAGCACGCGGTCCGGCGTCATGGGAAGTTCCGTCAACCGGACACCCACCGCATCGTGCACCGCGTTCGCGATCGAGGGGAGAATCGGAAGGAGCGGTCCCTCCCCCGCCTCCTTCGCGCCGAAGGGTCCCTCCGGGTCCTTCGACTCCACAATGATGACCTCCACCGCCGGCATTTCCACCGGCCCGGGGATCTTGTAGTCGAGAAGGCTCGGGTGACGCGGAACGCCCTTGTGCAGCGTGAACGACTCCGACAGCGCCTGCCCCATGCCCATGTGCAGACAGCCCTCGATCTGCATCTCCACGGCCAGCGGGTTCAGCGCGCGCCCGCAGTCGTGCGCGGCCCAGACATGAACCGGTCGCACGAATCCGGTCTCCTCGTCCACGCGCACCTCCGTCACATATGCCTGAAAGCTGTACGAAGGCGAAAGCCCCGCCGCCGCTCCCTTGAAGTCCCCGCCCATGGGAGGTGCGTCCCCGTAGGTTCCCTTCGCAATCAGCGCCCCATTGTCCGCCAGCGCTTCGGTGAGCGCCTCGTCGTACGACACGCGAATGGCCGGGTCCGGCAGGTAGACCACCTCTTCGCCGCGTGTGTCGAAGCCCTCCACCGGGGAACCCGTCTGTCGCGCGGCCGCGGCGCACAGCTTCGCGCGGATCTTCTCCGCCGCGGCGCGGGCCGCGTTCCCGGCCATGAAGGTCACGCGGGAACTGTAGCTGCCGAGGTCGATCGGCGCATGATCCGTGTTCCGGCAGTACACCCGAATCCGATCGAAGGGAAGCCCGAGCACTTCCGCGACGCACTGCGCCAGCATCGTGTCCGACCCCTGCCCGATCTCCGCCGCCATCGAGTGGACCGTCACCCCGCCGTCCATGTCGATCTTCAGATGCACGGTCGACTGCGGAAGCCGGTTCCGGTGGATTCGGTGCGCCGATCCGGAAATGTAGAATCCGCACGCAATCCCGATCCCCTCGCCCGACGGCAGGCGGCCATGCTTCTCCTTCCAGCCCGAAGCCTCCATCGCCCGCTCGATGCACTCCCGGGTGCCGTTCGATGTGATGCGAAGGCCGTTCAATGTGGTCGTGTTTTCGGGAAGCAGGTTCGCGAGACGGAACTCCGCCGGGTCCCTCTTCGTCTTCTCCGCCAACCGGTCCACCAGTACTTCGAATGCGAAGCGGGAGTTCACAGCCCCGTGCCCGCGCATGGCACCGCAGGGCGGCTTGTTCGTAAAGACGCGACGGCCTCGGTAGCGGAAGTGGTCGAACCGATAAGGCCCGACGGACAGCACCCCGTTGTAGTAGGAGGTCACCACGCCAAAACTCCCCCATGCGCCTCCGTCGATCAGCGCATCGAGGTCCAGCGCGGTGAGTTTGCCTTGTGTGTCGCAGGCCGCGGAGATGGTGGTCGTGGTGGGGTGTCGGCCGTGATTCGTGAGGAAGACCTCTTCCCGGTCAAAGCGGATCTTCACCGGGCGGCCCGTCTTTCGCGAGAGCAACGAGACAATCATCTCATGCGGGAACGGGTCCGACTTGCCGCCGAATCCGCCGCCGATCATGGGACGCACCACGCGAATCCTGTGCATCGGCATCTCCATGACCTTCGACAGCGCACGATGCAGGTAGTGCGGCACCTGCGTGGCGGACCAGATGGTCAGGCGCCCTGTCGGGTCCAGATGCGCAATCGCGCAATGCGGTTCCGTAAACGCATGGGTGACTCCCACAAACCGGAACTCCCCTCCCTCGACATGCGCGGATTCCGTCATGGCGGTGTCTACATCACCAAACTCCTGAAGCACTTCCTTGTGAAGATTGGAAGCGTGCCGCGTCCCGGCGTGGATCTTGTGTTCGGTCGGGATGTCCTGGAGCGAGTCCTTCGGCTTCAGGAACACCGGGAGCGCTTCGTACTCCACGCGCAGAGCGTCGAGCGCGGCCAACGCGATCTCTTCCGAATCCGCGGCCACGGCAGCCACCGCATCGCCAACATAGCGGACCTTCTCCACGGCCAGCGCCGTCTCGTCCTCCGAGATCGGAAGAACGCCGAACTTCCCCGGCGCATCCCGGCCCGTCACCACCGCGCGGACCCCCGGGAGAGCCTCTGCGGAAGCGGCATCGATGGACACAACGCGGGCGTGTGCGTGGGGACTCCGGAGGATCTTCCCGACGAGCATCCCGGGGAGGCGAATGTCATCCGTATAGACCGCTCTCCCCGTGACCTTGTCCACGCCGTCAATCAGCGGAACACGCCGACCCACACCGTGCGGCGAGCGGGGGGGTTCGCCGGCGCCACTCACGACGATTCTCCTCCGGTGGGTGCTGGATCCGAAAGGTCCTTCGCGGCGGCCGCGATTGCTTCGATGATCTTCACATAGCCGGTACAGCGGCACATATTGCCGGAGATCGCGCGGCGGATTTCGTCGGTAGTCGGATCCGGGTGCTCTTTCAGAAACGCCAGCGCCGTCATGATGAACCCCGGCGTGCAGTACCCGCACTGCGAGCCGCCATGTTCGTGAAGGGCGCTCTGGAGCGGGTGGAGGTCCACTCCGGGCGGTGCCACGCCTTCGATGGTCAGGATTTCGCGCCCCTCGGTCAATGCGGTCAGCGTAAGGCAGGCGAGCATCGGTGCGCCGTCAATGAGCACCGTGCAGCACCCGCACGCTCCCATGTCGCAACCCCGGGTCGTGCCGGTCAGGCCCAGGTCATCTCGAAGCGTATCCAGCAGGACATCCGCCGGACGCACGGCCACCTCGTGCATCGCGCCGTTCACACTCAGCCGAACCACGACCTTCGCGACCGCGTCACTCGGCGGGGCCGGGTCGGGAACGGAGTCTGTCCGGGTCATGGGCGGCCTCCCGCAGTGGTTGTGGCCAGAGCGAACGGCGACACGATACACCACGCACCGCCGCTCTTGCGAGAACTTGAACGCCACACCTGCCGGAGCCATCCGACGCGCTTGAGGGGTGTCCTTGCCGTGTGGTATCCTCGGCGGATGATGGTGAAGCGCCTCCCCCCGCTCCCGACCTTCCGGCGAACTGCCCTCACTGCTCTCGCCGTGCTGATGGTCGCTGTCCCCATTCGGGACACCCCTTCGCCCGACCCCGCGACAAGACCTCGCGCCGGAGCAAACCGCCAGCGTGCGTTCTTTGCGGACTGGCATCATCCACACGGAACGCTCCTTCCGGCGGAAGTCGTCGAGCGAATCCACCGGGAAGTGCGCGCGGTCCCGGAAGCGGAGATCGCCCGGGGCGCGGAAGGCGAGTGGCAATCCCTCGGACCGCACGGCATCGAGACGCCGGCGGGCCAGCAGGTCACCGGGCGCGTTCTCGACCTGGAGCCAAGGGCCGACGGGTCTCTTCGCGTGGCCTCAGCAAGCGGCGGACTCTGGCGTACAGGTCCCATCTTCTCCGCGCCGCTGTCCGACAGTCTTCCCAGTCTCGCGATCGGTTCATTCGCCACGAACCCGAACGACGCCGATGACATCCTGGTTGGAACAGGGGAACCGCATCTCCGCGCGGGGGCGGGACTCCATCGAACGACCGACGGCGGCGGCAGCTGGCAGGAAGTCCCGATCGACAACGGACAGGGATGGTTCGCCGAGCCCTCTTCCTACTACCGCATTCGGTACGATCCCAATGATCCCGCCGTCATCCATGCGGCAACGAACGAAGGTTATTACCGCTCTACCAACTCGGCGGCGTCTCTGGTGCGTATGCTGGGAGGCGATGCCACCGACCTCGCCATCGTCCCGGAGAATCCGACCGTCCTCTATACAGCTCGCCACGGAGACGCCATCTACCGGTCTCCCGACGGCGGCGACACCTGGGTGAAGCTCGATCAAGGCGGCGCGCCGATATCCGATGTCGGGCGAACAGCCCTCGCGGCCAGTCCCGCGGATCCGGACCGGGTGTACGCATCGGTCGCCAGGGACTCCGACAACCGGCTTCTCGGGATCTTCCGTACGACAGATGCGGGGCGCACCTGGGACGACATCTCGCCGGGCACAAACCACCTCGGCGAGCAGGGCTGGTACAACAATGTCATCGCGGCCTGCCCGACGAATCCGGACATCGTCCTCGCCGGAGGCGTCGTGCTTCTCCGCTCGACCGACGGCGGCGACAACTGGACGAATCTGGGGGTTGCGGTCGTTCATGTGGACCAGCACGCCATCGCCTGGAGCCCTGACGGAGCGTCGGTGTGGGTCGGCAACGACGGCGGGTGGATCCGTTCCACCGACCAGGGAGCCACCTGGAGCGACGAGTTCAACACGCTGCCGATCACCCAGTATTATCATGTGGGAGTGTCATCAGACGACTTCTCCGTCCTGGGTGGCGGGACGCAGGACAACGGGATCTCCCTCACCGTGGACAGCGGAGCTCTGTGGAGCCGCATGTTTCCGGGAGATGGCTGCGACTTCGCGGTCGACGCGGGGAACTCCGCCAACCTCTGGGTCACGAACGGCCTGTACAGCGGAGATCTTCCGTTCCACCGAAAGCGATCCACCAACACCGGCGGCAGTTGGGGAACCATCAACAACGGCTTGCCGCCTACTTCCTACGGGTGGCCGAAGATTGTGCAGGATGGCGGTTCCCCGCCGTGGCTCTACACAAACTCGGGGGGAGAGGTGTACCGATCCAAGGACGCGGGCGACACATGGCGTCTCCTGAGTCCCGGTGAGCTTCCCCACATCGTCGGTGACCTCGTCGCTCCCCGCCGGACCATTCTCCATGGCGATGTCCTGTACGCCAGCCTCGGATGGCCCGCGACCAGCGCCAAGGTACAGGTCTACCGGCAGGGCATCTGGGAGGAGCGGTCCGGCGGCATCCCGTCGTCGCAGCGAGTGCGTCGCATATCACTCCGACCCGCGGATCCCTCTCAGGCGTGGGCCGTCATGAACGGAACCGGGGAATCCGGCGGCATGGTATTCCGCACCACGGACATGGGCGTGGCATGGACGGACATCACCGGCGACCTCCCGAACCTCCCGCTGGCCGACCTCATCCCCCATCCGGTGGACGACAACATCCTCTACCTGGCCTCGCAATACGGCTGCTTTCGAACCACGGACGGCGGCTCCACCTGGTTGCGCTGGAACGAGGGGATGCCGGGGGCCGCAATCGTCACGGATCTGGAGTGTGTGAACCGATGGTCCATCGACGGGACATTCCACATCATCGCGGGAACCTACGGGCGGGGAGCGTGGGGCCGGACGATCACCGACGGAGGGACGACGGCCGTTCCCCTCGTGCCGACAACGAACCGCGACCTCACCCTCTCGCGCCCGACCCCCAACCCGGCATCCACCCACGCGACGATCCGCTTCCACCTGCCTCGCGAAGCAAGCGTCCAGTTGACGATCCACGATGTGGCAGGCCGGCGCGTCGCGTCCGTCCTTGATGAGACGCGTGCATCGGGAGACCACTTCGTGAACCTCCCGGTAGGCACCCTCCCACCGGGCATCTTCTTCGTGAGACTCCGGGCGGGAGAGCTGGTGGCCTCCGAACAGTTGACTCTATCCAGGTAGAGAACTCCTGTTTCTCTGCGCCCGTTCCGATTGAACAGACGCTCTCAAGTCCGCTATGATCGTCTTCGTCCGCTTTCCTCCTGTCGGAACTGCGCGGCCGCGATGTCGGAGCGTAACCCGTCGCTCCCCCGTACCGGACCCGGCAAAACTCTCACTTATCTGACCCGGTATTCTCCTTTCTTGCCGCCCGTTCTGATTGAGCGCGCACCGTCGGTTGTGATACACTTGGTTGTTGGCTGTCGTATGCGTCTCGAACCACGCAGACTGAAGCGCAAAGTGTCTCGATCGGCGTGCTCACTCGTGTGTTCGATCCCCATCATCCTGGAGTGCTTCCATGCGTATATTTCGACTTGCGGTTCCTTCGGTACTGCTGACCGCCCTGCTTCTCTTCGCGTCCGGCCTGGTGCCGGGTCCGGCGGACACCACCCTCCCGGATGCGGAGTCGGAAGTCGTGGAATCCCCCATTGCCATGCCGCCCGAGGAGCCCGCGAAGGGACCGGATCAGGAGCGCTGGTTCTTCAGCGAGTGGCACCACCCCTACGGCAATGTCCTTCCGCGCGAAGTACTTGACGGAATCTGGGACGAAGTCGAGACGATCCCCGCCGAAGACATGGTAGGCCCGCGCGCCATCAACTCGTGGGACTGCCTGGGGCCGTGGGGAATGGATGTCCCTTCCACCGGCGCGAAGTACACCGGGCGCGTTCTCGACATCGAAGTACCCTCCGGTGCGGCAACGCGCATCGCATCCGCGAGTGGCGCCCTCTGGTCGTTCTTGTGGTTCATTCCGTACCCGATGACGGACGGCCTGACCAGCCAGGCGATCGGTTCGTTTGCGACGGATCCCCTGGACTCCGACCACATCTTCGTCGGCACGGGGGAACCCTTCATTCGCGCGGGAACCGGTCTCTGGGAAACCACCGACGCCGGAGGCAGCTGGACGCATGTTGCTCTCCCCGTCGAGCCAACCTCCTTCTTCCGGATTCGCTACGACCCCACGAACACGAACATCATCCACGCGTGCACCGGACACGGGTACTTCCGCTCGACGGACAACGGGGGTTCGTGGAATCGGATCCTGACCGGGTGGGTTTCGGACATCTCCGTCAGCCCGACTGCGTCGAATGTCATCTACATGGGCCGATATGGCGCCGGCGTGGCCAAGTCCACCGACAGCGGAGCATCCTGGACGCTTCTCGTCGATGGGAGCGGCACGCTCCCCACCACGGACCTGGGGAGGATCGCTGTCTCCGTGTCCGGCACGACCTCGCAGGTCGTCTACGCAGCCATCGTCGATGTGACGGACCACAACACCCACGGCGTCTACAGGAGCTCAAACGGCGGTTCCACCTGGTCGGATGTGACTCCACCCAGTGCCTACCACTGGGGCCAGGGCTGGTACAACAATGTCATCGGAGCTTCGCCCACCGACCACAACATTGTGTTGGCGGGCGGCGGCTCCCTCTGGAGAACCACCGACGGAGGAACGAACTGGGCAGAGGTCGCGGACTCGGATGTCCATGTGGACCATCATGCCATTCGCTGGCACTCCGACGGCACCCGGGTCTGGGAAGGGAACGACGGCGGGTGGATCTACTCTGATGATGCGGGCGCCACCTGGTCTTCGTCCAGCAACTTCCTCCCGATCACCCAGTATGTGCACATCGACGCCGCACTGAGCGACGCCCGGATCATCGGGGGCGGAACACAGGACAACGGCATCCCCATGACGACCGACGGCGGATCCAGCTGGACCTTCGCCTCCGGGGGGGACGGAAGCGCGATCTCGGTCCACCCGTCCAACCCGGACAAGATCTGGATGACGAACGGAGTCTACGGAGGCGACTGGTCGTTCCGCAGACTCTTCTCGACCGATAGGGGTGTGAACTGGTCCCACATCAACACGGGCATCGACCCGTCGGGGATGTGGTGGCCCATGATCCTCCACGACAGCTACGCGGGAACCCCGTGGATCTACACCAACTCCGACACCTGGGTGTACCGCTCCACCGACGAGGGCTCCAACTGGGCGAAGCACAACGCCGCGGCCTTCCCGGCAAATGTGTCCAACATCTCCGTCGCCAAGTGGAGCGGTTCGACGAACATCTACGCCTGCCTGGCTTCCTCGACAGCGGGGCAACGCCTTCAGGTGTACGACGGGGCGTGGGTGGAGAGAAGCGCGGGACTTCCCGCCGGAGAGCGGGTGCGCCATGTCGCTCCGCATCCATACGGCTCCCACGAGGCCTACGCGGTCATGAACGGACTGTCGACACCGGGGGAAAAGGTCTACAAGACGACCGACCGCGGCCAGAACTGGGCCAATGTCACCGGGAACCTCCCCAATGTTCCGGCGTCGGATGTCATCGCTCACCCGACGGACCCGAACAAGCTCTACCTTTCGTCCGAGATGGGCTGCTTCCGCACGACGGACGGAGGCACACTCTGGCACCGCTGGAACAATGGGATGCCCGGCGCCAACATTGTCACCGAACTTGCCTTCATCGACAGTCTGTCAACGGTGGGCCGGTTCTATGTGGTCGCGGGCAGCTACGGCCGGAGCATCTGGCAACGCGAGATCACGGGAGATGATCCCGTCGATGTGGATGAGATTCTCGCGTCCGCCGAAGCCTTCGGTCTGGACCAGAACTTCCCCAATCCGGCCAATGCACAGACCGCGATCGCGTTTGCGGTTCCGCGTGACGGCAAGGTGGACCTGTCGGTATTCGATGTCGCGGGGCGTCGCGTGAAGACGATCATCAGCGACGATCTCCCGGCGGGCCGCCACGAGTACACGCTCGACACTTCACGCATGGCGGCGGGGGTCTACTTCTACAAGCTCCAGACTCACGGGAAGGAGCAGACGCGCAAGCTCATCATCGTGAGGTAGAGCAGCCGCTGGAAGAGGACCGCCGAAGCCCCCCGGAGCAATCCGGGGGGCTTCTTGCGTCCGGGAGAGAGTGGCCGCTACCGCAGCAGCGTCACGCGCGAGTCCGCGTGCACCGTGCCGCCACGCAGGCGCAGAAAGTACACGCCTGACGGCTGCGGAGAGCGTGCCGCGCCGCGCAGGAAGGGCCGCCCCGCGCCGTGGCGAAGCGGCCCCTGCACCACCTGCCGCCGGCCCCGGGGGGAGGGGAAGGCCGCCGGCCGGACCTCGTCGATTACTTCAGGCGGAGCATCTTCCGCGTGAAGGTGTTCCCGTCAGCATCGAGGCGGTAGAAGTAAATACCGCTCGCCACCGGACGCCCCGCGCCGTCCCGGCCATCCCACGCGACACGATGCCAGCCGATCGGCATCTGCCCGCTGAAGACCTTCGCCACGCGGCGACCCGACACATCAAACACGGACAGGTTCACCTCGCCCTCTCGCGCCAGTCCGAAGGAGATCTCCGTCGACGCACCGAACGGGTTCGGGCGGTTCCCCGTGAGTTCGGTCGCGATCGGCGCGCCCGCTACGAAGTCCGCGTCCGTCGCGCCGCTTCCGTAGGTGAGGCGCAGACACCACTGGTTGAGTGTTCCGGTGTCGGCTCCCGCGTTG
>JASLLL010000049.1 GCA_030747075.1 Gemmatimonadota bacterium | reverse complement strand
GACCAGACAGCGCCGCGGACCGGCGATCAGGGCGAGCGTGCTCCGACCAGCTACTGGAGACATAGTGGAGACGGCC
Organism: Gemmatimonadota bacterium; assembly: GCA_030747075.1. NCBI lineage: Bacteria > Pseudomonadati > Gemmatimonadota > Gemmatimonadota bacterium. The sequence goes on along the minus strand of JASLLL010000049.1, from coordinate 10,814 downwards.
GATTTCGCGCCTCTTGGGAACGCCGTCCCAAACCGCGAAAAGGCCCGCAACTCAAAAGAGTTACGGGCCCTCCAAAGCTTGGTAGCGGGGGCAGGATTTGAACCTGCGACCTTTGGGTTATGAGCCCAACGAGCTACCGGACTGCTCCACCCCGCAATGTGACGCAGGAATCTACGGGACGGCTCCACACCCGTCAAGCGACGAATCGGCGTCCATCGCGGTCGCCTGCCGCTTCCCGCATCCCCCGCCGCTCTCCCCACCACCCGCGCACCGCCGCGGCCTCCACCGGCCCCACCACCCGCGCACCGCCGCGGCCTCCCCCGGCCGCATCCCCCCGCGCCCGGACCGGCCTAACGCTCCCCGTCCGCCTTTTCCGTGTAGAAGCGAACGAGCGTCTCCCCGCGCCCGACCATCGCATGCTCGTCCCGCGCGACGCGCTCCAGCGCTTCCCGCGCTTCCTGCTCGGTCGGTGGCCGCACCTTCGCCGCCGCGTCGTCCGCCGCGCCCGCCGCGTCGCCCGCGACCCCCGCGACCTCCCGCCAGTCCTCGCCGCCTGCCGCCGCGAGCCCGGCCACCTCCGCGCGGAGTCCGTCAGCACGCGCCTCCATCGCATGGATCTCCGCGTTCAGCGCTCGGTTTTCCCCGCGGACGGACCACAGCCGCGGGAGGCTCCCGCTGCTCAGGAAGAAGGTCCACACCACCCACACGCCCCCGAGCGCCAGCACCACCCACCGCAGCCGCTGCCGCCCCAGGAATCCCTGTGGTGATACCCGCGCGTATCCGGCCAGCTTCGCCGCGGTCCCCGCCGCCACACCCACCACCGGCCGCAGGAGGGCCGCCATCCGCCCCGCGCCACGCCGCCCGCGTTCCCGCCGCAGCCCGCGCCTGGCGGCCGCCGCCGACCTTCGCGTCTCTCCGCCTCCGCGCGCCTTCGCCCGTCGTGCGCGTCTCGCCCGCGCCGAGCGTCCCAGCGCCTCCCGTCCCGCGCCTGCCTTCGGTGCCTTCGGCCTCTCGCCGCCCCACGGTCCGCCACCCATCGCCTCACCTCCCCGTCGCCGTCCTCATCCCCGCGGCCACCACCGGCCGCACCCCGCACCACCGGCCGCACCCCGCACCACCGGCCGCGCCCCGCACCACCGGCCGCGCCCCGCACCACCGGCCGCGCCCCGCACCACCGGCCGCACCCCGCACCACCGGCCGCGCCCTCTACCGCCGGAGCGCGTCCCTCCCCGGGAACTGCGCGTCGTCCCCCAGCTCCTCCTCGATTCGCAGAAGCTGGTTGTACTTCGCCAGCCGGTCGCTCCTCGACAGGCTCCCCGTCTTGATCTGCCCGGCGTTCGCCGCCACCACCACATCCGCGATCGTCGCGTCCTCGGTCTCGCCGCTCCGGTGGCTCACGACCGCCGTATACCCGTTCCGCTTCGCCAGATCCATCGCCGCGAAAGTCTCCGTCAGCGTCCCGATCTGGTTCACCTTCACCAGGATCGAGTTCGCGCACTTCTCACGAATCCCCCGGGCAAGGAACTGCGTGTTCGTCACGAACAGGTCGTCGCCCACCAGCTGCACGCGCTCGCCGAGCCGCTCCGTCAGCGCCTTCCAGCCGTCCCAGTCGTTCTCGTCCAGCCCGTCCTCGATGGAGAGAATCGGGTATCGCCCGACGAGTTCCTCGTAGTACGAGATCATGTCCGCCGCGCTCCGCTCCTTCTCCGCTTCCGCCTCCAGCACATACTTCCCGTCGTGGAAGAACTCCGACGCCGCCGCGTCCAGCGCGATCCACACCTTCTCGCCCGGTTCGTACCCGGCGTTCGCGCAGGCGGAGAGGATCACATCCAGCGCCTCCGCGTTCGACCCGAGGTTCGGCGCGAAACCGCCCTCGTCGCCGACCGCCGTGTTCAGCCCCTTTTCGGCCAGCACCTTCTTCAGTGCGTGGAAGATCTCCGCGCCCATTCTGAGCGCCTCGGAGAAGGTCTCCGCGCCCGCCGGCACGATCATGAACTCCTGCAGGTCCACATTGTTGTCCGCGTGGCTTCCGCCGTTGATGATGTTCATCATCGGCACGGGCAGCGTTCGCGCGTCGAACCCGCCGAGGTACCGGAAGAGCGGCATCTCCATCGTCTCCGCCGCCGCCTTCGCCGTCGCCATGCTCACGCCCAGGATTGCGTTCGCGCCGAGGTCGCTCTTGTTCGGCGTCCCGTCGAGCGCGATCAGCAGTTCGTCCAGATACACCTGATCCACCGCGTCCAGTCCGACCACCTCCGTCGCGATGCGCTCGTTCACATTCTCCACGGCCTTGAGGACGCCCTTCCCGCCGTACCGCCCACAGTCCCCGTCGCGAAGCTCCACCGCCTCGTGTTCTCCGGTGGATGCGCCGCTCGGCACGCCCGCGCGCCCGACGGCTCCCGACTGCAGCGCGACCTCCACTTCCAGAGTGGGATTCCCCCGCGAATCCAGGATTTCGCGGCCGTGAATATCGACGATCAGGGTGGACATGGCGTTCTCCCAGGCGCAAGGGGGGGGCGATGGCCGCGTCGCGCGCGCTCACGGTCTCCCCCGGGTTTCTCGACGGGTCCCTCGCGCAGTGTCGCCCAGACCTCCGGGAATCTCCAGCGGAAGTTCGGGAGCGTTCGTCCGGTTTGCGGTAGGCTGCCCCCTCTGCTCACGGCAGCGCCGCCGTCCCCCACGGCGGGCAACCCGGTGGACGCGCCGGCCGTACTTCATCGGCTAAGGAGGTTCCGCAAGTGTCCGACCCCGCCGCCGATCGGGACCTCGTCCGCCGGACGCTCGCCGGGGAATCCGGTGCGTTCGATGGTCTCGTCCGCGCCCACGAGCGGGGGATCTTCAACCTGATGCTTCGCATGGTCCGCGACCGGGAAACCGCCCGAGACCTCACGCAGGACCTCTTCGTGAAGGTGCACCGGTCCCTTCCGAAGTACGACCCGCGCTATCCTTTCACCAGCTGGCTGTACCGGGTGGCGACGAACCTCTGCATCGACCACATTCGTCGCCGCCGCCTCCAGACCGTGTCGCTGGACGCGCCGGTTCGATTCGGCGACGGGGAGGAGGCGCCGCGCGAGATCCCGGACGACTCCTGCAACCCGGCCGCCGACGCGGAGCAAGCCGACCGCGCGCGCATGCTGGCCGCCGCCATGGCCGAGCTTCCGGAGGCGCAGCGTCTCGTGCTGGAGCTGCGCCACCAGCGAGACCTCTCCTACGACGAGATCGCCCTCGTGCTCGGCGCCCCGCTCGGCACCGTGAAGGCGCGGATCCACCGTGGGCGGGAAGCGCTGCGAAAGACGCTCGTGCGACGCTACGGACTGAACGAGTTCGCCTGAGGAGAGAATCCGGTGCCCTGCCTGTCGCTCAAACCCGCTCTCTGCCCTATGATGGCGGCCGCCGTCCGCTTCGGGGTCTTGCCGCGTTCGCCCGTGACGGGTCTGACGACGCAACCCCCCGGCGGATTCTCCCGTAGAGCCATGAAGAACCCGGGGAGCCTGCCATGACTCGACACAACCCGACCCCCGACCCCGCCCTTCTCCAGGATTCCGTGGAGGGGCTGCTCGGTGCGCCGGAATCGGAGCGCCTTCGCCGTCTGGTCGAGTCGGACGAAGGCTGGGCCGCCGCGAGCCGCCGCGAAGAGGCGTTCCTGCGCTTCCTGGGCACCCCGCTGGACGAACCCCTCCCCGCGGGCCTCCACGACGCCATCCTCGCCGCCGCACGGCGGACCCCGCCTCGCCGCGCCTTCCTTCCGCGCCTTTCGCCCGTGCTGGAGTACGCGCTCGCATTCGGAGGGGCCGCCGCCGTCCTTGCGCTGGTTCTTGCCGGGCGTTCCGCCGTTCCCGCCGCCGTCCCGGAAGCGTTCGCCACCGGGGCCGTTCTTCTCGCGCGCGGGGTCACGGTTCTCAAGGCCGCGCTTTTCGCTTCGTCATCGGCCTTCTCCGAAGCAGGCCGCCTCTTCCACTGCATGGAACCCGTCGCGCCCGTCGCGCGCCACGCCATGCGATCCGCCGTAGCCGATGCGCTGCCCGTTCTGCTCACCGCGTCGGCGCTCTTTGTTCTGGCCGCCGTACGCATGAGGCGGTCCGCCGCCACCATCCAACGGAAAGGGGGGACTCATGCGGGTCTTCTCGTATAAGCGCGTCCCGGTGATTGCCGCCGCGTTCCTCGCGCTCTTCGCGTGTCTCCCGCTCTTCGCGGATGCGGAGCCGGATTCCCTCCGCGTCGTCACGGAGATCGAAGTCGACTCCGATGGCGTCCACATCTCTCTCGACGGAAGCGGTTTCATCGCGCCGGAGGATCTGGAGGATCTCGACCGGCAGATTGACGACGCCGCCGATCTCGAAGAGGACGACCCCGCGGACGCGGATGTCGAAGGTCCCTTCCGCGCTCATGGGCGCATCCGCGTCTCGAACGACGATCGTGTGGCCGTGGGCGGGAGCGTTCGCGTTCGTGCGGAAGAAGCCGTGCAGGGAGATGTCGTGGCGGTCGGCGGCCGCGTGGATGTCTATGGAACGGTCACCGGGGATGTGGTGGCGGTCGGCGGCGGCGTTCACCTGTGGGACGGGGCGGTCGTGGAGGGAGACGCGGTGTCCGTCGGAGGGCGCGTCCAGGTCGATAACGACGCGTCTCTCTGCGGAGAACGCATCTCCATCAATGTCGGCCTCGGGCATCTCTTCTCCGGAGACGGACTCCTTCCGATGGGGCGCTACGAGACGCCTTCGTTCGCGGGTCCCCTGCAAAGCCTCGTGTGGATGGCCGTCCTCGTCCTCTTCGCGGCCGCGTTCTACGCGGTGGCGGGCCGACGCGTCGAAGTCATGAGCCGTCGCATCGATGAGGAACCGGGACGCAGCTTCCTCATCGGGTTCCTGGGTTCGCTCGCATCGCCGATCGCCGTGGGGGGCGCCGCCCTCTTGCTTCTCATCAGCATTGTCGGAATCCTGTTGCTTCCGGCGCTGGCCATCGGCGTGGCCGTGGTCGCGTTCATCGGATGCCTCGGCGCGTGGCTTGCCGCGGGCCGACGCCTGTGCGCCCTGCGCTCGGCGGACGGCCTGGCCACTGCCTGCGGGCCGTACCGCATGATTCTCGTCGGGATTCTGGGCGTTCACGCATTCAGCATCCTGTCGTCCCTGCTCGGACTCCTCCCGTGGCTGGGACCGATTCCGGGCCTGGTGGAGTTTGCGGGCAATGTGGTCGTTCTGGTCGCGGCCATCGTCGGCTTCGGCGCGCTGCTGTCGACCCGCTTCGGGAGCTCTCCGGCGGCGCTGCCGCCTCCCGCGCCGGGGTACGCGCCGCCTCCGTCCGCTCCCGCGTCGCCGCCGCCTCCGGTTCCCCCGCCACCGATCGCTCCGGAAGCGCCGTCCGGCGAAGAGGAAGACGACGGAAAGGACGCGCCTGCGTGACCCTTTCCCGAAGGCCTCTTCTTCTTGCGACGCTCTTCGCGGCCGTGGCGGCGTGCCTCTCCGCGCCGCCTCCCGCGTGCGCGTTTGAGCGGCTGCACCACCGTCCCTATGCGCACCTCGAGGGGAAGGAGGTCGTCTCGGTCGTGGTGCTCGGGAATACCCACACGAAGGAACGCGTGCTGCTGCGCGAGATGCGTCTCCAGGTGGGACGGCCCTTCTCGTCCAGGGAGCTCTGGCGCGACTGGGAGCGGCTCGCCGACCTCGCGATCTTCGCGCATCTGGAGGTGGACGCGGTGGCGTCCGGCGAAGGTGTGCTGGTGGCTGTCTGCGTCTCGGAGCGGCCGACATGGTTCGCCACGCCCACGGTCAGCTATTCGCAGGAAGAAGGGGAAGTCACGCCGGGCTTCGATGTGCGCCTGAGGAATCTCGGCGGGATGAACCGGCGTTTTCGTGCGCGCGGCATCGTGCGCCCGGGGGGCGGGCACAGCGCGGTGGCGTCCTGGTCGACGCCGTGGATCGGCACGGTGAAGCAGGGCCTCACCGTGTACGCGCGGGACAGCCGACCCGACGAGGACGACCACGACGGGATCGCGCTCACGCAGGGCGGCATCTCGACGGTTCGATTTCTCGGAGACTACCGGGGCGTCCGGCAGGGACTGACGGGCGGGCTCCGGCTCGACTTCATCTCCAGGGACGCCGGTTCGCCGTCGGGCGAGGTCCATGAGACCAGTCCGGCGCTTCTGCTCGGCGTCTTCCGCGACACCCGGAATGTGCGGATTGACCCCTCGCGCGGCGGGGTCCTCTCCAGCCGGTCGGAGGTGACGCGCGGCCTCAATACCGGCGAACCAAGCTACCTCCGCACGAGCTTCGATGCGCGGGGCTTCCACCATGTGAGGCAGGATCTCCTGCTGGCGACCCGAGCCACCGCCACGCTCACCACGGGGGAGGTTCCCGAGTATCGCCTGCTCACGGCCGGCGGGCCGTCGTCCATTCGCGGCCAGCCGGACGGCGTGCTTACGGGGAAAAATGTCGCGCGCATGTCGCTGGAGATGCGCTTCCCGCTGATGGGGTTGCGGCGCTTCATCCTGCCCATGCCGTTCCTGCCGTCGAGCCTCTCCAACTTCGACCTGCGGATCGACGGCGAGGTCTTTGCCGATGCCGGGACCGCCTGGGACGATTCCCCCGGATTCGGGCACGCGCAGGTCAAAGCGGGCGCGGGGCTGGGGCTGCGGATCTTCCTGCCGGTGCTGGAACTCGTGCGAATCGAAGTGGCGTTCGATTCCTCGGGGCGGCCCTCCTTCTATGTGATCGAGGGAAACCTGATCTAGCCCCGGTCCTCAGCGGGACTCACCCCGCCCTCAGGCGAACACTCCTTGACGCTCAGCGGCACTCCGGACATCTTTGTCAGGCTTGTCAGGCGACAGATTTCCGAGCAACCGGCGCGAGGGTCGGCATGTCCAGCTTCAAGATTTCCCGGGGGTATGACATCCCCGTCCCGGGAGCGGCCTCCAGGAAGCTCGTGGCCGCGCCCCCCGCGCGCACCGTGGCGCTTCGCCCCGGGGATTTCCGCGGTGTGAAGCCACGCCTTCTCGTCCACGAAGGAGACCGGGTCTCTGCCGGCACCCCGCTCTTTGCCGACAAGGAGCGCCCGGAGATCGTCTTTGGGTCTCCCGGCGGGGGAGAGGTCGTGGAGATTCGCCGGGGGAAGCGGCGCCTCCTTCTGGAGATCGTGGTGAAGCTGGATGCGGAGGAACCCTTTGCGGAGGGGCCGGGCGCCACGCCCGCGCAGATGGAATCGTTGACCCGGGAACAGATTGTGGATCGCCTCCTTGGCGCGGGGCTCTGGCCGGTGTTCCGGCAGCGGCCGTTTTCGAACATTCCGGATCCGGCCGTGGACCCGGCCGGAATCTTCGTCTCGGCGTCGGATACATCGCCTCTCCCGCACGATCCCAACCTGGCGCTGGTGGACCGGGAAGAGGACTTCCGGCTGGGTCTCGGCGTTCTTCGCAAGCTCACCTCGGGGCAGGTTCATGTGGGGCTGCACAGCAGGACGCGCGCCTCGGGTTCCGCGCTGGCCAACCTTGCGGCGGTCTCCACGCACACATTCGACGGGCCGCACCCTTCCGGGCAGGCCGAGGTCCAGATTCACCACGCGCTTCCCCACAAGCCCGGGCAGGTCGTGTGGTATCTGGACGCGCAGGATGTTGCCGCCGTCGGGGAGTGCCTGCGCAGCGGTCGGTATCCGGTGACGCGCGTGATCGCGGTCGGCGGGGAAGGGGCGGAGAATCGCGTCCATTACCGAACGCGCCGGGGTGTTCCCGCGACGCTCCTCACCGGCACGGACTCCACGGCTCACGGATTCCGTACGGTGAGCGGCACGCTTCTCAGCGGGTCCGAGGTGACGCCGGGCGCCGCCGTCGGCTTCCACGACGCCACGCTCTGCGTCATTCCCGAGGGGACGGAACCAGAGTTCGCGGGGTGGATGAAGCCCGGCTTCTCGAAAGTGAGCCGCTTCCGGGCGTACGCGTCGGCGCTGGTCCGGTCGGGACCGGGTTCCATCAACACCAACCTGGGCGGAGGCGTTCGGGCGCATGTCATGACCGGTGTTCACGAAGATGTCTGCGCCACGGGCCTTTACCCCGCGCAACTGATGAAGAGCGTACTGGCGGAAGATGTGGAAGAAACGATGAAACTCGGCCTGCTGGATTGCGCGGAGTGCGGGCTTTGCACCTTCGTCTGTCCGTCGAAGATCGAGTTCGGTCGGATTCTCGGACAGGCCATCGAAGAGTGCATGAGGGAAGGGTAAGAATGGGTTCCGGACGCGGACTTTACGGGCGAATCGACGCCATGCGACCCCACTTCGAACAGGGGGGGCGCTTCGCGAAGCTCTATCCCGTGTTTGAGGCGGCGGAGTCCTTTCTCTTCGTTCAGGGAAAGACGACGCGCGGGCGCGTGCATGTCCGGGACGCCATGGACATCAAGCGCCTCATGTCGATGGTCGTCGTGGCCGTGCTTCCGGCCATGGTGGTCGGGGCCTACAATGTCGGGTTCCAGGCGCTCTCCGCGCTCGGGCAGACGACCGGCTTGTGGGATTGTCTGGTTCTCGGCGCGTGGAAGATGCTTCCCATTGTTCTGGTGTCGTACGCGGCCGGAGGCTTCTGGGAAGTGCTCTTCGCGGTGGTGCGCAGGCACGAGATCAACGAAGGCTTCCTTGTCACCGGCATTCTCTTTCCGCTGACCTGCCCGCCGACTCTGCCGTTGTGGATGGTGGCGGTCGGGATCTCGTTTGGCGTCGTCATCGGGAAAGAGGTCTTCGGCGGCACGGGGATGAACATCCTGAACCCCGCGCTGACTGCTCGCGCGTTTGTGTTCTTCGCGTATCCGGCGTTCATCTCGGGCGACAAGGTCTGGAAGGCCGTGAATCCCGCGAAAGACCAGCTGGTGGACACCTTCACCGGGGCCACCCCGCTGGCCGTCGCGGCAGCCGCGAAGGCGGAGACGGTGGCCATCGCGCTCGGCGACGCGGGCTACTCCTTCCGCAGCCTCCTCACCGGGCTCGTGCCGGGCAGCATGGGAGAGACATCCGCGGCCGCCATCGGGCTGGGTGCGCTCGTGCTCGTGGTTACGGGGGTCGCTTCGTGGCGCATCATGGTCGGCTGCGTGGCGGGCGGTCTCGGCGCGGGGCTTCTCATGAACGCGGTGGCCGGCCCCGCTTCGTCCGGCGTCATGGCGCTTCCCGCGCACTGGCATCTGGTGATGGGCGGCTTCGCCTTCGGCACGGTCTTCATGGCGACCGACCCGGTCTCCGCGGCGGCCACCGGCACCGGGAAGTGGATCTACGGTTTCCTGGTGGGTTTCCTCGCGATCCTCGTGCGTGTCGTCAATCCCGCCTATCCGGAAGGGATGATGCTGGCCATTCTCTTCATGAACATCTTCGCGCCTCTGGTGGATCACTTCGTCGTGCAGGCGAACATCCGAAGGAGGCTCACCCGTGCGTGAGACTTTCCGGACTCTCCGCTTCGCGGCCATGGTCTGTCTGGGGTGCAGCATCCTCGTGTCGGGGGCGGCCAACGGATTGCGTGCGCGTCAGGACGCCAACCTGAAACTCGACATTCGAAAGAACATCCTGAAGTCGGTCGGGCTCATGCCGGAGACGGCCACCCGCGAGGAAGTGAACGGGATCTACGCGGAGCGCATTCGCGGACTCGTGGTGGATGCCGACGGGAATGTCGCGCAGGGGCGCGCTCCCGGGGACATCGGAACGGATACGGGCCTCTTCCCGGTCTTCCAGCGCATCGACGACGGCGCGGTCTCCGCGTACACCTTCCCCATTTCAGGGAAGGGACTCTGGTCGACCTGCTACGGGTACTTCGCGCTGGATTCAGATCTCGACACCGTGCGCGGGATCACCTTCTACCAGCACGGAGAGACCCCGGGCCTCGGCGGGGAGATCGACAAGGCGTACTTCCAGGAAGGCTGGGTGGGGAAGAAGGTGCTCGATGCGGACGGCACGATGGTCTCCGTATCGGTCGCGAAAGGGCCGGCCGTGGAACGGCACTCCGCGGAACTGGATCACTGGGTAGACGGCATCAGCGGCGCCACGATGACCTGCAACGGCGTGACGGATCTCGTGCGGGCGGGGCTCATGCGGTACGAACCCTACTTTGCTGAACTGCGCGCATCGTCAGGGGAGTCGTCGCGATGAACAAGAAGTCGCGCAAGGCGCTTGCGGATCCGCTTTCGGACAACAACCCCATCACCGTGCAGGTGCTCGGCATCTGCTCGGCGCTGGCGGTGACGGTCCAGATGCAGACCGCCGTCGTCATGACGCTGGCGGTGACCTTCGTCCTGACGCTGTCGAATGTCATCATCAGTCTCCTGCGGAACCACATTCCGTCGAAGATCCGGATCATCGTGCAGTTGTCGGTGATCGCCAGTCTGGTGATCGTGGTGAACGAGATCCTCAAAGCCTACATGTACGACATCTCCCGCGCGCTTTCCGTATTCGTGGGACTGATCATCACGAACTGCATCGTGATGGGCCGCGCGGAAGCCTACGCGATGGCGAATCCGCCCTGGCGCTCCTTCCTCGACGGGCTGGGGAACTCGCTCGGCTACGGCGCCATTCTCCTGGCGGTCGCGTTCGGGCGGGAGCTTCTGGGGAGCGGCACGGTCTTCGGGCTGCGCGTCGTTCCGCAGGCTCTCTACGACCTCGGCTACCAGAACATGGGGCTCATGGTCATCCCGGCGGGGGCGTTCATTCTGCTGGGGCTCATCATCTGGATCCAGCGCACCATCAACGGCTACACGGAGCATTAGGATGGAGCATTATCTGAGCCTGGCCATCAAGTCGATCTTCGTGGAGAACATCCTCCTCGCTTACTTCCTGGGGATGTGCTCGTTCCTGGCCGTGTCGAA
>JASLLL010000048.1 GCA_030747075.1 Gemmatimonadota bacterium | reverse complement strand
TCGTGCGGGATGTCGCTTCGTGCGGGATATTGCCTGATGGGCCTTCGCGACGAGCGCGGCGAGAAACCCGGGCTGTGGGCGGAGTGGTATTCTCCTGCGGGATGCCGCTTCGTGGTGGCGCCCTGTCGTTCCTCCGGCTAGCCTGCGTACTTCCTCTTTCCCTGGACCGGAGCCATGGCGAAGCGAGCGCGCGGCAACTCCCGAATCTCCCGACTGACGCCCGGCGTGCGGACGCTGCTGGCCGTCTTCTGTCTGGCGGCCATCGGGGGGGCGGGCGTTCGAGCGGGGAAGCTGGCAAGCGAGCGATTCCAGGCCCGGCGTGGCGAGGATCCGACCCGTGCGCAGGCGGTCGCCGGCGCGCTGGAGAATGTGTTCCTGGACACCGGCGTCGACCGAACCGAGTACCATGCCCGCCCGGGTGCCGCGGAGGGCGGGGACGGCACTGCGGAGATTCGCGTGGGGCTTCCCGGGTCCACGACGCTGGCGCGTATGAACGCGGACATCACGCAAGCAGTGGAGGGTGTCGGCGCGCAGATCCATGATGCCCGGGAGACGGGCTCGCCGGGTTCCCCGGAAGACCTCCGCATTCTCCTGTCGGTGGGAGAGGAGGTGACGCACGCGGTGACGCTTTCGGCGGAGACTCCCCGCGCAGACCCGGATCCCGCCGATGACAACCCGCGGATGGCGATTGTCTTCGACGACCTGGGATACACCACCACCGGCCTTCCCGCGGAGCTTCTTGATCTGGGCATTCCACTGACTTTCGCGATCCTGCCGGGACTCCCGCACTCGGATGAGTTCGCCGAGATGGCGCGGGAACGCGGGCATGAAGTCCTGCTGCATCTTCCGATGGAACCGGTCGATGCAGTGCGTCACAATCCCGGAGAGGAGGCGATCCTCGCCGGTCTCGGCGCCGAGGAGAACCTCCGCAGACTTCGTGTTCAGCTCGGCTCGTTCTCCGGCTATCGGGGGGTCTCCAACCACATGGGTTCCCGGGCGACGGCGGATCCAGAACTGATGGATGTGCTCTTCGGGGAGATTCGGCGCAAGGACCGGGGGCTCTTCTTTCTCGACTCCCGAACGACCCCGTACTCGGTGGCGGTGGCTTCCGGTCGACGAACCGGGTTGTCTGTGATCAACAACAATCTGTTTCTGGACGGAACCGACGAGGGCGAACCCGGTCCCCGAGTTCTCACGGGGCGCCTGGCCGCCATCGCGCAGCGAACGGGGCGGGCGGTCGGGATCGGCCATGTGCGTCGCGAAACCGTCAACGCGGTGCGCGAGGCCATTCCGAAGTGGCGCGAGGAGCGGGTTGAACTGGTACTCCTGTCCGAGTTGGGGCAAGATCCTTCGCGTGGGCGGAAGAGACAATCTCCTCCGCGAACCCGGTAGAGCAGGGAGGCTTCCCCGTGCGACTCGGCGTCAATGTGGATCATGTGGCGACTCTCCGCGAAGCACGCAAGGGACGGCAGCCGGACCCCGTGACGGCGGCGCTTCTGTGCGAAGAGGCTGGCGCGGACCAGATCACGATCCATCTTCGGGAAGACCGGCGCCACATCCAGGATCGGGATGTGCGGCTTCTTCGGGAGGTCGTGCAGACACGCCTGAATCTGGAGATGGCCGCGACCGACGAAATGGTCGCCATTGCGCTCGCCGTTCGCCCGGAGACAGCCACGCTGGTTCCCGAGCGGCGGCAGGAACTCACGACCGAGGGCGGGCTGGATGTGGTCTCCTCGACAAAGGCCATTGCCGGGGTCGTGGCGGAACTGGCGGCGGGGGGCATTCGAACGAGCCTCTTTGTCGATCCGGATCTGGAGCAGGTGAAGGCCGCCCTTCGAACGGGGGCCGCGGCAGTAGAGCTTCATACCGGCACCTACGCGGACGCCACGGATGAGGAGACCCGCGCTCAGGAGCGGATGCGTGTGGCGGACGCCGCCGTCTACGCCCGTCGCGTGGGGCTGGAACCGCTGGCCGGGCACGGTCTGGACTACCGGAACACCCAGGACATTGCGCGGATTCCGGAGCTGACGGAGCTGAACATCGGGCACTCCATCGTGTCCCGGGCTGTCCTGGTGGGGTTGCACACCGCGGTCGCCGAGATGGTGGCCCTGATCCGGGCAAACCGTCCCGCGCCCGCGATCGCCTGACCCCTTGACACCGCGTTGCCTCACCTCTAGTCTCACCGCCCTTGTGCCATCTTCGGGATTCTCCGGGGACACCTCTGAAGGCGGGGCGGAATGAACATCTCCATGCGCTGGAAAGTCATATTGATTCTCGGGGTGGTCGCCCTTGCGGTGTTCTTCCTGTGGCCGACATGGCAGTACCAGAGCCTCTCTGCCGAGGATCGGGCCTCCATGACGGAAGAAGAGCTCCAGGGCATGAAGAACGAATCCCTTCGGCTGGGTCTCGACCTCCAGGGCGGGATGCATCTCGTTCTGGAAATCGACGATTCCAAGGTGGAAGAGGGATCGGCTTCAGATCTCATGGATCGCGCCCTGGAGGTCATTCGGAACCGGATTGACGAGTTCGGCGTGAGCGAACCGGTCGTGCAGAAGGCCGGGGAGAAGCGGATCATCGTTGAACTGGCGGGCGTGGACGACTTTGAACGGGCGGAGTCGATCATTCGGAAGGCCGCTGTGCTGGAGTTCCGCATGGTTCGCTCCGGCGCGGAGACTCGTCGCGTTCTGGAGGATCTGGACAGGGAACTGGCGCGGTTGGCCCCGTCCCCCGCAGACACCTCCGGCGCCGAGGGTGAGGGAGCCGCCCCCGACGCGGGCGGGCTCTCCCGGATCGGGGCGCTTCTTTCCGCGGATCCCCTCGCGGAGAGTGGAAGTCCGCTGTCCTCCCGGGTGCTCTATTCTTCGATTTCCGGCAAGGTTGCCGTCAACGAAGTGGCTTCCGTGACGGAGTCGGAGGTGTCCCGCGTCACGGAGTATCTGGAGGGGTTGGCTGAGCGGGGCCATATCCCGTCCGATGTGGAGTTCCTCTGGAACGCGGAACCCTACCTTGACGGCACGGGCACCGAGTTTCGGCGGTTCTATATGCTGGATTCGCGCCCGGAGTTGACGGGTGAAGTTCTGAAGGACGCCCGAGCGCAGCCCGACCAGAATTCCAGCGTTCCGGGCGGATTCCTGGTGAACTTTGATCTGAACCGGATGGGGAAGCGTCTCTTCTCCCGAACCACCGGTGAGAATGTCGGGCGGCTGATGGCCATCGTGCTCGACAACAAGGTGAAGTCCGCTCCGGAGATTCAGGACAAGATCCGTGGCGGTACGGCCAGCATCACGGGCAGCTTCACGCCGGAAGAGGCGGCGGATCTGGCAATCGTACTCCGTGCGGGCGCGTTGCCCGTTCCCATTCGTGTGATGGAGCAGCGTGCGGTGGGGCCGTCGCTGGGACAGGACTCCATCGATATGGGACGCAAGGCGCTGCTCTACGGACTTGTGATCGTGCTGGCGTTCATGGTGCTTTACTACCGGGGGGCGGGGCTTGTCGCGGTGGTTGCGCTGGTTCTGAACCTCGTGTTCCTTCTGGCCATCCTGATCTACCTGAAGGCCGTACTCACCCTGCCGGGGATTGCCGGGTTTGTGCTTACGGTGGGTATAGCCGTAGACGCGAATGTGCTCATCTTTGAGCGTATCCGCGAGGAACTGGCCGTCGGCCAGTCGGTTCGCAACGCCATCGGTCGCGGGTACGACCGGGCTTTCCGCACCATTCTGGACGCGAATGTGACCACGCTGATCACCGCACTGGTGCTTCTCCGCTTCGGCACGGGTCCGATCAAGGGTTTCGCGGTCACGCTCTCTATCGGGATCATCGTCAGTATGTTCACGGCGCTCTTCGTCACGCGGGCCATTCTGGATCTGATGACATCCAGCGGACGCGTCCGAAAGCTCTCCATCTAGCCGGGCTTTCCGGGGGTAGGAACCGATGCGTTTTCTTACGGATGCCGACTTCAATTTCGTCGGCCGTCGCTCCGCTGCAGCGCTGGTCTCCCTGGCGGCCATCGCTCTCGGGATCGGCTCCCTCGTGGTTCATCAGGGCCCCCGGTATTCCATCGACTTCACGGGCGGCTCCCTCATTCAGGTTCAGTTTCAGGATGCCGTTGCGGTGGAGGACATCCGCTCGGTGCTCTCCGACGCCGGTTTTCCGCGTGCGGAGATCCAGCGATTCGGCGCGGACAACGAAGCTTTGATTCGCGTTCCCCTGACGGGGGATACGGAGATGAACTCCCGAATCAAAGACGGGCTTCGAGACCGATGGCCGGACCTGGAATCGCGGCGGGAAGAGACCGTCGGCCCGAAGATCGGGGGCGAACTACGGGACGCGGCGCTCATGGCTGTCCTCTGGGCGCTCCTGGGGATTCTGGTCTATGTCTCGTGGCGGTTCGAGTTGCGGTTTGCTCTTGCGGCCATTCTGGCGCTGGTCCACGACATCCTGATCACGCTGGGCGTCTTCAGTCTCATGGATCGTGAAGTCTCCCTTGCGGTGGTGGCGGCCTTCCTGACGATTGTCGGGTACTCGCTGAACGACACCATTGTGGTCTTTGACCGCATCCGTGAAAACCTGCGTGTCCCTTCGCGCAAGGACTACTCCGGCATTCTGAACCGAAGCGTGAACCAGTCGCTCTCGCGGACGGTGATCACTTCAGGAACGACCCTCGTCGTGACGCTGGTGCTGTTCCTCTTCGGCGGAGAAGTTCTCCGCGACTTCGCCTTTGCGCTGACGGTGGGGGTGGTGGTCGGAACCTACTCCTCCATTTTCGTGGCTACCCCCGTTCTGGTGGAGTGGGAGAAGCGCCGACCGCGCCGACCTTCCTGACGGACCCCGCGTTGACCCTCCGGCGGTCAGGATCTATGATCCGGCCGGGAGGGTCCATGAACCTGCGCACAAAGATCCCGCTGCTGGCGACCGTTCTGTGTCTGCTGCCGGGTGTCGCGGCGCCCGGCTCTTTCCAGGATGGAGAGTCCGTGCTGGATGCGGGCATCGACCGGGAAGACCTGGGCACGGCCACCCTTTCGAAGACCGGGCCGCTGAGCGTGTTCGCTTCCGTGGAAGAGGCCTGGGAGCGTGCGGACGCGGATGCTCTGGTTGAGCTTCTGGACGAGAGAGACCGTGTCACGATCTCCTTCATCCATGGAGGAGGGCGAGGCGGTTCCTTCAATCGCGATCAGGCATACTTCCTGCTGCATGACGCGTTCCGATTCTCCCGGGTCGAGCGGTTCGAGTTCCGGCGGTACTGGAACCTGGGCGATGACGGCCGGTCTCCTTACGCCGTGGCCGCTCGGGAGATCGTGACGGACAGCGGCCTGGTGCGCGAAGACCGCGTGTACATTTCCCTCCGGCCCGGGGGCGGTTCCTGGGTCGTGGGGGAGATCCGGTCCGTGGAACCTTGACCGGTACCCCCCGCCGATGACGCCGCCTGAACCCCGTTCCCGCCGCCACCCGTTCCCGCTGGATCTGCCGCTGGTGGCCGTGGGCCTGCTGGCGGTCATCCTGCAGGCGAGTCTCTTCACGCGGGAGGCGGCATTCCGCGCTTCCTGGGAGGAGCGGGCCGAAGCGGAACTCACCGTGTCCGCGGATCGGATCGTGGGGCTTTTGCGCGAAGCGGGCGAGGCGGCCCTCCTGCGAATCCGGGATGTCGGCGAAGATCCGGACACGCACGCGCTGCTCTCGGCGCGGGAGGAGCTGGAGAGAACCGCCCGGAGGCCGGTGTTCCTCGATCTGGAGCGCCAGCTACCGGTGCGTCGCGGTCGCGAAGGCGTGACCGTCTACGATGCGACCGGCCACCCCCGCGCCTGGTCGGGCTGGGCTCCCACGGCGACGACCACGCTTCCCGCCCGCCCGCCCTCTTCCCGCGCCGTGGTGCGCATTCGCCCGGGACACATTTACACGCTGCTGGAGGCGATCCGCCCCATTCCGGGAGAGGACGGCCCGCGTGGCTATGTCGTCTTTCAGAAGCCGCTCCGCGTGCTGTTCCCGCTGAGCAATCGTTACCTGCGGACCGAAGACGCGCTTCGTGATCTGGAGGGGCCGGGGGGGACGCACGCGGAAGTGTCGCTCTCTGTGGAGGCGGACGGAGCCGCGCGGATTCGCGACATTCAGCCTGGCAAGCTCCGGGCGAATGTGGGGGAGGAGTCGGCGTCGGCGGTGGTGGACATTGTGCGCGAAGGAGGGGCTCCGGTCGGGCGCGTCACGCTGGCGGGACTCCGCAAGGCGGCGCTGGCGGCGGACACCTTCGGCGGGGCACGCTCTCTTCGGACCTGGGTCTTCGGCGCGCTGCTTCTCCTTGCGGCGATGCGCCTTTGGATCTGCTTCACGCCCGGCAGGCCCACATCCGTGTTCTCCGGGCTTCCGGGAATGGCCGCCCGGTTGGCGTTGCTGGCCGGCACACGGGTGGCGCTCCTCACCTGGACCGCCTCCGCATCTCGTGCGGACCCGACGGGCATATTCGACCCCGGGTGGTTTGCGTCCATCCGCTACTGGGGGCTCCTTCGCTCTCCGGGGGATCTCGTGCTCACGGCGGCCGCCGTGTTCCTGAGCGTGCGTGAAGTGCGGGGCCGCCTCCTTGCCCGGGAGGACCGCCTCGCCTCCGCGTCCCGCGCGCACCCCTTCCTCCTCGGTCTGCCGGGCCTTGCGGCGGCGGGATTCGTGGGGTCGCTGGTCGGGTTTCACTGGACTCGCGTGCTGGACATCACCCGGAACGCGAACGCCTCCCTCTTCGAGGGACTGGATCCTTTCGCCGCCCCTCCGGTCGCTGCGCTGGAGCTGGGGCTGCTCCTCGGCGGCGCGGCGTTCCTCATGGCGGGCGATATCCTGCTGACTGCGGCCTCCGGGCTGCTGTCCTCCATTCCTCCGCGAATCCGGGTCATCGCGCTGGCGGTTCCCGCGCTCCTGGCGTCGGCGGTGAAGATGGGCGTTCCGGATCGGGTTGCCGCGGGAGACTTCGCGCGCCCCGTTCCGGCGCTGGTCGTGCTGGCGGCCTTTCATCTGGTTGGGAGGCGCTGGAAACGGCCCGGCACGGGATCGGTCCTGGCGGTTTCGGTGCTGGCCGCATTGGCGAACTTCCTTCCACTTCGCGAAGGCGTGGAGCATCGCCGACGGGAACTCGTGGAACTTCGCGCGCTGGAGGGCACCGAGAGCCCGTCCCCCACGAGGCACTTCCTGCTGGAGGGCGCGCTGGAGCAGTTTGCGTCGTCCGGGCTTCTGCGTGACGCGCTGGACGGGGAGTCCCGGTTTGAAGAGGGCAACCTGGCCTTCATGCTCTGGGCCGGGAGTCCTCTTCCGAGGGCGGGCGCGGGCTGCTCCGTTCGGATTCGGGATGCATCGGGGAGTGCGTTCAGCGCGTTCCGCCTCGACTTTCCCGAAGAGCTGGCGGCAGGGACCGGCTCGGGAATGACCGGGGGGGAGGAGAGGCGTCGATTCCGTCGAACGGAAGTCGAGGGTGCCCGCGTGGACCTCTATTTCGGAGAGATCCCCGTGCTGGACGGGGAGGCGGTTCGCGGTTCGGTCGAAGTGCAGCTGGCGTTCCACGACGATCTCCGGCCGGAAGAGGAGTCCGGGCGTCGGCTGGCACGCGTCTTCGGGAGCATTCCGGCCGGAGAGGATTTCCTGCGCTTCGCCCGTCAGGTGCCCGATCGAATCGATCGCTACCGGGGCGATGTTCTCGTGGCGTCCACCGACCCGGAGGGCGGGCTTGGGAATCGTGTGCCGTCGGTGATTGCCGAAGCGCTGAACGACCCCGGTGCAGGCGGGCGCTGGGTGGAGCGCCGGATCGGGGGAGCGCTGTACGATGTCTACTGCGTTCGGGAGCACGATGGCCATCGTACCGTGGGGTATCTGGCGTACGGGTTGCGTCGCGCGGGGGTGGTGTCGGGAGCCTATCTTCTCGCGCGGGTCGTTCTGGCGACCCTCGTGCTGGCGGCGGTGCTGGTTCTCGTGGCGATGCTCGGATCGTGGGTCGCCCCGAACCGGATTCCGTGGATGGACATTCCCCGGCCGGGCTTCCGCGAGCGGGTGATCGCCGGGTTCCTCCTGGTGTCCCTCCTGCCGACCGTGCTCCTGGGATTCGCGGGGCGGGAGCTGTTCGTGCAGGAGCGGCGCAAGGAGTTTCGCTCCGTGCTGGAAGGCAACTTGCGCGTCGCACGGGAGATTCTCTCTCGGCGTCTCTCGGATGCCGCCCGGAATGCCGCGCGCTCCGAGGAGGTGCGGCGGCTGGTGGAGGAACCGGGGGGCGGGCCGGAGCCGGTGGAGATTCCCTCTCCGGCGTCCGCGGACGCGCTGGTGGTCGTGGATGCCGACGGACGCGTGGTGGCTCTGAGTCCCGGCGGAGAAGCCGGGGTTCCCCTGCTGCCGGTGGGCGGCGCGCCGGGCGCGACCTACCCGGGCTATTTTCGCCGGGAGGGCACACAGCTCTTTGCGTGCGCCTCGATCCCGCTGGCACCTTCGGACCCCGCGGGCGTGCCACGAACCGGGGCCGTGCTGGCGTTTCGGCGTGTGGATGACACGCTGGTTTCGGAGTTGGAGCGACGGGTCGGTTCGCCGCTCAGTTTCTTTGCCGGAGGTCGTCTGGCGGCGACATCCCGGCCGGGGCTTTACCAGTCCGAGATCCTGAGCGATCTGGTGGACGCCCCCGCTTTCGTCGCGATCGAACTGGAAGGCGCGCGAACGACACTGGTCGAGAGGCGTGTGGGTGCGGGGGCCTTTCTGGAGAGCTGCGGCCCGCTCCCGGATGAGACCAACCAGCCGGCAGGGATGATCGTCGCGCTCAGTCCTTTTCCGGGGGCCGGGCTGGATCCGGGGGCCACGCGAGTGCTTTCCGGCATCTACTTTCTCTGCCTCTTTGTGCTCGCTGCGGCGATCCTCGCGGCCGTGCTGCTGGCCGGTCGGCTGACCCGTCCGATAGCCGCGCTGACGGCGGGCGCGGAACGCGTCGGTGGCGGGGAACTGGGGCATCGAATCGCGACGAGAGCGGGCGGAGAGATCGGTCGGCTGATCGATTCGTTCAACGCAATGAGCCGCAGGCTGGCCACTTCCGAAGCGCGCGATCGAGAACGCCGGGAGTACATCGAGGCGATCATTCGGCATGTGGGGTCCGGAGTGGTGAGCTTCGACCGCTCGGGCCGGGTGGCGACCGTCAACGAAGCTGCCGCTCGGATTCTGGGCGTGGATCCGGGCGATCTGATCGGCTTGCGGCCGGGAGATGCGGGAAAGTCGGGAGTGGTGCTGGCCGAGGCGGTCCCTCTCTTCGGACAGAATGCCGGGGAGATCGTCCGCGAAATCGACCTGCCCGGCGTGGCGGGCGGGGAAGACCGGACGATCCGACTGCTGGGAACGCCGCTCTCCGATCGAAGCGGTGTCCCGCAGGGCGCGGTGGTGGTCTTTGAGGATCTGACGGAACTGATCCGGTCGAAGAAGATCACGGCCTGGGCGGAAATGGCCCGGCAGGTGGCCCACGAGATCAAGAACCCGCTGACGCCCATGAAGCTCTCGGCGCAGCAGTTGCGCGAGGCCTGGCGGGACCGGCACCCGAAGTTCGATCGGATACTGGAGGAGTCCGCAGAGACCATCATCGACCGGTGCGAGGCGCTGCGGAGGATCGCGGTGGAGTTCTCGGACTACGCCCGAATGCCGGGACGCCGAATCCTGCGAGAGGACCTGGGCAGCCTGCTGGGAGACGCGGGGCGTCTTTGCGGCGAGGCGGGACGGGGCATCGAGCTTCGCATGGATCTGCAGAAAGACGAGATGCCGGTGCGCATCGACCGCGACGAGGTGATGCGCCTCTTCATCAACCTGCTGGAGAACGCTGTGCAGGCCATGCCCGACGGGGGGCGGCTGGAGATTGCAGGAAAGGTCGAGGGAGACTGGGCCGTCGCCCGAATCGGCGACACCGGGCAGGGGATTCCCGCGCCGAATCTGGAGCGCATCTTCGAGCCGAGCTTCTCCACGAAGACGGGCGGCGCGGGGCTTGGTCTGCCGATCTGCCGCGCGATCATGGAAGACTACGACGGCTCGATCGAGATCACCTCGGAACTCGGAAGGGGAACGCTCGTGGAGCTGCACTTCCCGCTGGCGCGCGGGGATGATCCGGCGGAAGGGGAAGAGTCGTGACGGCGCATCCCGGGCCGGAGGAACCGACCGCTTCGGAGCGGGGGCGGACGGTCCACGACCTGAACAATCTCGCTTCGCAACTGAATCTCCTCCTGTACAACCTGCGCGAGAGTCCCGACGATCCGGAGTTTCGGGCCGAAGCCCTCTCCATGCTGGCGGATCTGGTTCGCCAGGTGGAGGAGATGGCGGTGCGCCTGAAGACGCCGGGCGAGGGCGCGTCCGACCCGGGCGCGGAAAGGGGCTGACGGCATGGCAGAGCCCGCGACCATTCTTCTGGTGGATGATGAAGCCACCGAGCGGCGGCTGCTCTACCACCTGCTGAAGGCGGATTATCGCGTGCTGGAGGCGGAGGACGGCGCTGGCGCGCTGGATGTCGTGGAGCGGGAGGCGGTGGATCTTGTGATTCTCGATCTGCACCTTCCGCCCGACCCCGACACCGCGGACGGCGGTGTGCGGACGCTGAAAGAGGTGCGTGCGCGGCGCCCGTGGGTTCCGGTGGTGATCGCCACGGGGGATCGGGACCGGAATGTCGCGCTGGAAATGGTCCGGCAGGGGGCCACCGATTTCCTCCTGAAACCGCTGGATCCGGATGTGCTGCGCATTGTCGTGGTGCGTGCGCTGGAACGGGCGCGGCTGGAGAGTGAACTTCGCGACCTCCGCAGAACGGTTCGCCGTCGCCATTCCTTTGGAAGCCTCATCGGGCAGAGTCCCGCTGCACAGAAGATGTTCGCCCGGCTGCAGAAACTCGCCGGAGTTCCCACGACCGTCCTCCTTCTGGGAGAGAGCGGCGTGGGGAAGTCGTCCATCGCGCGGGTTCTTCACGAGGAAGGGAGCCGCGCCGACGGTCCCTTTGTGGTGGTCGACGGCGCGGCGATTCCGGAGTCGCTGATGGAGAGCGAGATGTTCGGGCATGTTCGTGGCGCGTTCACCGGGGCCGATGTCCGCCGGGAGGGGCGTATCCGCAAGGCGGACGGGGGCACGCTGTTTCTCGACGAGATCGGCAATCTGAACGCCGCGGCTCAGGCGAAGCTGCTGCTGTTTCTCGACAACCGAACCTACAGCCCGGTGGGCTCCTCGGAGGAGATCTGCGCGGATGTGCGGCTGATTGCAGCGACCAACCGGAGTCTGGAGGACCTGGTCCTTGAGGGGAGCTTCCGCCAGGACCTCCTGTTCCGCCTGCAGGTGGCCACCGTGGATCTGCCGCCGCTTCGGGATCGTCGGGGGGATATCGCCTCCCTTGCCGAGCACTTCCTCGACACGCTCTCCGAGGAGATGGGGCGTCGCCCGCCCCGGCTTTCGGTCGCCGCGCTGAAGCGCCTTCTGGAGTTCTCGTGGCCGGGGAACATTCGCCAGCTCCAGCATGTCCTGGAGAGCTCGCTGGTGCTTCTGGACGGGGAGGACCTTGATCCGGGCGATCTCATGATCCCCCCGGAGGAGAATGACGCGGCCCGGGAGGGGATCGTTGCGGATTCCAGCGAGGGGCTGCCGCTCAAGGAGCGCATCACCGCCTTTGAGCGGGCAATCCTCGTGGATGCGCTCGCGGCTTCGGCGGGGAACAAATCCTCCGCTGGTCGCGCCCTGGGCCTGGACGACAACCAGATTCGCTATCTCTGCCGGAAGCACGGGCTGGGGTGATCGAAACCCGTGAGAAAGTCACGGGTCCGTGAAAAAGTCACGCATCCCTGGGCCGGTCGGATCGGATGTAGCTCGTCCCGGGCGCGGTGTGTGTCGGTGCAATCCGTTGTTGTTGCGTCGGTTATGACTTATTCACGGGTCGGGGTGCCGACTGGCACGCATTCTGCTTGGATGATGCGTGTGGAGCCCTGTCAACCGGTTCTGATTGGTCAACCGAGGGGGACGGTTTGGCTGATGTTCCGACGGGGCTCCTTTTTTTTGGGGGTTCG
>JASLLL010000047.1 GCA_030747075.1 Gemmatimonadota bacterium | reverse complement strand
TTCCTGATCCGTATGATCCTTCCTCAGTGAATCCACTCCACTCTCCCGTAGCCATCGGGGACAGGGCGGGCCTCCGTCAGGATGTCGAAGTCCTCCCCGGCGTCCAGGGCGCCGAGAATGCTCTGCAGGACCGCGCGGTCCAGCGTCCTGTCATCCGACGGGCGAAGGCCGAACACCGGACGCCGAAAGGACGGCCATGCGTTCGGCGGAAGCACCAGGGCGGTCGCGCCCGCCGGGTCTCTCCAGGCGTTGTGGGGTGGACGCTCCCGGTCCGCGCAGTGGTCGGCAAGCGCACGGGCGAGCGCCCGTTGTTCCTCCCACGGCACATGATGCCCCTTGTCGGAGGTCCAGAACCACAGATACCGCGCTCCGAGATCCGAAGCCAGAAGGAGGGCGCGCTCCGCAATCTCCCGGTCGCACTGCCCGTAGATGGAAGTGCCCCAGTCGCCACCGAACTGGCGAGCCGCCCCGCGCAGAAACGCGAAGTGCACGCGAAGCACCTCCTCGGCAGAGAACTCCCTTCGCTCGCCGAGGATCCGCTCCACCGCATCGGCGAACCGCCCCGGGCGGTATCTCCCTTCGTGCACGAATCCCGTGGCTCCCGCGCCAAACTGAAGATGCGCCGTCTCGTACAGCGCGTCCCAGACAGGAATGTCCTCCCGCACGACGGGCACGCCAAAAAGCGCGTGTCCCGACGCACGCAGTCTCCGCGCCAGTTGCCCCCGGCCGTACGGCCCCTCGGAGTCCAGCGTCTCCCGCACACGGCGATCCAGTTCGCTCGCCAGCGCCGTGGGGTCGCCCGCGGGCCGTTCCGGATCCCGGAGGAGCCGCACCGCCGGTTCGTCCGCGTACATCACCTGTCCGAGATAGTTGGACCGGAAGAGGTCCGCCGGGAATCGAAGGGGCGGATCCCCGCTCACGCCACGCAGATAGAACACGCTCTCCCCTCGCACAAACCCCTCCTGTTCGCCGAGCACGCGGAAGACATTGAATCCCGCGTCGATCATGGCTCGGAAGTCCGCCTGCGTGAAAGGCGCGTACTCGTACTCCTCGTCCGGCGGAAGACGCCCGCCGCCCGTGTCGCGATAGTACCGTCCCGTCCCCACCAGGCGGCCGGGATCGAGCGTCAGAACGCGCGCGTCGGCCCAGCGAGCCGGCGACCGATCGCCGGGCACTTCCTGCCGGTCAAAGCTCCGCCCCAGCCATCGGCACGACTCCGGGAATCCGGCTTCCCGCCGCGCCTCCGTGCTCGTGGGGAGAAACTCCTTCACGAAGTCGCGCCACGGCGGCAGGAGCGCGTGCCCCGTGACGGCATCCCGATAGTCGAGAACTTCCCCGGTCTCCGGGATTTCCAGAAGGTAGCGGAGGAAGGAGGGGCTCTCCTCCGGATCGAAGATCGGGAACCCGGACCCCAGAATGCGAACGCGAAAGCTCCTGCGCGCGGGAAGCACTTCGTCGGAGGAGGCGGGACGGAAGGACATCTCGAGCCACACGGCGCCCGAAGGCTCTCCCGGTGTCAAGCGCAGCACCAGCGTGTCCGGCGCATCCGTTGCGGCGACATACCACCCGGTTGTATCGGAGGGAATCGACTCCGCCGGGCGCCCTCCCCAGCCGGAGATCGCGAACACGGTGACTGCAAGCGCCGCAAGGCGAAGAACCACGAGGCCGAACCTCCGGAAAAGGGACCCCCCATTGGTCCGGGGAATCCCTCCGGTTGTCAAGAACGGCGGGGGCGGCGCCAGCCGACTACAGCCCCAGCTTGTCCTTCATGGCCTTCGTCACAGACCGCCCGATCACGATCCGCTGCACCTGATCCGTGCCCTCGTAGATCTGGCAGACCTTGACATCACGCATCAGCTTCTCCACCGGATATTCGCGGGAGTAGCCGTATCCGCCAAACACCTGCACGGCATCGGTCGTGATGCGCATGGCCGCTTCCGCCGTGAAGAGCTTCGCGATGGCCACTTCCGTGTTGTTCGCGATGCCTTCGTCGCACATCCACGCGCACTGCCAGGTCAGAAGACGCCCCGCCATGATGTCCCGCTGCATGTCCGCAATCATGAACTGGATGCCCTGATGATTTGCGATGGGCTTCCCGAAGGTCTTCCGTTCCAGCGCGTAGCGAGCGGCATGATCCATCGCATTCTGCGAAACGCCGACCGCGCCCGCGGCAATGGCCGGGCGCGTGTACTGGAAAGTCTGCATGGCGATGTAGAAGCCCTGCCCTTCCTCGCCAAGCCGGTTCTCCACGGGAATCTCCGCGTCCTCCATGATCACATCGCAGGTGAAGGAGGCGCGCTGCCCCATCATGTCCTCTTTCTTCCCGGTGGACACGCCCGGATGCGCTCGCTCAATGATGAACGCAGTGAGGCCCTTGTGCCCCTTGTCCGGGTCCGTCACCGCAAAGATCACGAACCAGTCCGCAACACCCGCACCGGTGATCCAACGCTTGCGCCCGTTGATGATGTACTGGTCGCCCTTCCGAACTGCCGTGGTGGTGAGCGCGGCCGGGTCCGAACCCGCCTCCGGTTCCGACAGCGCATACGCGCAGTGCGAGAACTCCTCTGCCAGTCCGCCGAGGTACTTCTTCTTCTGATCTTCGTTGCCCACCATCTTGGTGGGAACGATGGCAAGATTGTTGGCCAGGATGGAGAGGGAAATCCCCATGCATCCGTGAGCCAGCTCCTCCGCGATCAGACATTCTTCGATCGCGCCAAGGCCGATGCCGCCATACTCCTCGGGAATGATGCAGTTCATCAGGCCCAGTTCGTACGCCTTGCGGCCGATGTCCATGGGGAACTCCGCGGACTGGTCGTGATGCTCCGCGACCGTCGGCGTGATCTCCTTGTCTGAGAACTCTCTGGCGAGCTTGCGGATTTCCTCCTGCTCGGCGGAGAGCTTGAAACAGATTCCATCGCTCCCGTGGGCGCTCATCTTCATCCTCCGAAGGGCGAGTCTCGGGGCCCTTGAACCCGTTGTGAACCTTGCAGTTATGTCGAGAGACGAACAGGTCAAGATACCCGTGGCGCGCTCGAATCGTCAAGGCGGGGATCCTCCGGCGGTCCCCTGATCCGGCCAGCGACGAAGCGCCGCCCGCCCGGGCGCGGAGAGTGCCACTTCCTCCGCCTCGGCAGCGAGCACCCAGCGCAGCCGGGCTCCATCGGTTCCGGGGGGAGCCGGTCCGTCCGGCCATCCGCCGGGCGAGGCCCTGCGGACCGTGAGCCGAATCCGCCGGTGGGTCACCGCGTGTCGAAGCACTCCGAGCGTTTCCCCCACTTCCACCGGATGCGGAAGAAGCCCCGCGGCATCCGCTGCCCCGGCGTCGACGCGGGCGTCATCGCCCTCGAACGCGCCGGGAAGATCCCACAGCCCGGGGAGCAGTTCACTCTCCGGACGGCGGCGAAGAAGCACTTCCGGTCCCCGACGAACCAGGAGCGCGACCCGTTCGATGGCCACGGTCTTTCGGCGACGCGAGAGTTCGGGGAGTTCCGCCACGCGACCCTCCGCGAAGGCCGTGCAGGAGAGGCTCACGGGGCAGATATCGCAGGCCGGGGCGGCGGGCACGCACTGAAGCGCCCCGAACTCCATCTGCGCCTGATTGATCTCTCCCGGACTCCCCGCCTCCACCATCCGCCCGGCCAGATCCCAGAGGTCGCTCTTCGCCGGAAGCCGCGCGGGGTCCCCCCTCACTCCGAAGATGCGCGAGAGAACGCGGGTGACATTCCCGTCCAGGACCGGAGCACGAATGCCGAACGCAATGGACCGAATCGCGCCCGCGGCATAGCGGCCAATCCCCGGGATGGAGAGCACTTCCCGCTCGCCGGTGGGAAACCGCCCGTCGTACTCGCGCATGACCCGCCGGGCACCCTCGCGCAGGAAGCGCGCCCTGCGGTAGTAGCCCAGCCCGCTCCACGCCTCCAGCACTTCTTCCTCCGAGGCCGCCGCCAGCGAAGGAATGTCGGGGAAGCGAGCCAGGAACCGGGCGAAGTACGGGACGACCGTGTCGACACGCGTCTGCTGCAGCATCACCTCGGATACCCAGACGCGATACGGCGCCCGGTCCCGCCGCCAGGGGAGGTCGCGTGCGTGAGTCCGATACCATCGACTCAGCGCCTCCCGGCAGGTGGCCAGGCGGGATTCGTCCACCTGGAAAGGCGTGTCCACAGGCGACGGCAAGGGAACCTCCGTGCAGGGGGAGCCTCACTCTACCGGGTGACGCTGCCGAGCGCCATCTTGAGGCAGCACCCCGGCGCGGGACAAGACCGCGGGATTCTGCTATCCTCCCGCGCCCGCAAGGAGGAAGACCCGCCATGACCGAAAAGCTCACCCCCGCGCCGTCGCGTCCGCCGGTCCCGCCGGAGGATCTTCGCTGGCATTGTCCTCCGGAGTCGCTCCCGTTTGAGACGACCGCCGATCTCCCGGCGAACCAGACCATCATCGGGCAGGATCGGGCCATGGAGGCCCTCTCGCTCGGACTGGGCATGGATTCCCCCGGCTACAATATCTTCCTCGCGGGCTTCGTCGGTACGGGACGCGCCACCGCCATCCGCCATGTCCTCCAGAAACTGGACCGCGCGCAGACGCCGCCGCCGGACCTCTGCTTCGTCCATGACTTCTCGTCTCCGCTCACCCCCCGCCCGCTCTTCCTGCCCGCCGGGAAGGGACGCATTCTGCGAGACGGAATGTCCGCCGCCATCCACGGCCTTCGACGCGACATTCCGCACGCGCTGGAATCGGAGGCGTGCCGCGCGG
The DNA here is from genome assembly GCA_030747075.1 of Gemmatimonadota bacterium. NCBI lineage: Bacteria > Pseudomonadati > Gemmatimonadota > Gemmatimonadota bacterium. Next base: position 7,413 of record JASLLL010000047.1, on the reverse strand, counting down.
AACTGAAACGGATCGTCGAGAAGTACCAGGCCGGGCAGCAACAGACACTCCGGGAGTTTCAGGGGAGCGTCGAAGCCGAGGGGTTCGCGCTCATTCAAGTGCAGATGGGAACGGCCACCAACCCGGACATCGCTCCGGTGGTGGATGGAGAGCCGCGCTCCTTCGCGGACCTGGAGGAGAGAGTCGAGAAGGGCCAGATGGACGCTGCCCGCGTGAAGGAGCTTCGCGAGAAGCGGGAGGCTCTCGCGGGAGGGCTGCGGACCATGGTCCAGACGCTGATGCGTGGCGATCGGGAAATGAACGCCCGCGTGGCCGAGCAGCGTGCCCGGTCGATCCGTCCGATTGTGACGGCTCAGATCGATGCGCTTCGCGAGGACCACGAAGGCAACGCGGGGGTGCTCGACCACCTCGACGATGTGGAAGCGCACATCATCGCGCACCTGGACTCCTTTGCGCGGCCGGAGGAAGGCGAGGGTGCGCCCCGTCCGGACCGACGCGACGAGACGGCCACGCGCTACGCCGTAAACCTGCTCGTGGACCACCACGACACGGACGCGGCCCCCGTCGTGATGGAGCACTCCCCGACGGCGCGCCACCTCTTCGGCATGCTGGAACGCGGGCCGGAAGGCGAGCTCGACGGCGCTCCGAGCCACCTGCACATCCGGCCGGGCGCTCTTCACCGGGCGCATGGCGGTTATCTGGTGATTCACGCCACGGACCTGTTTCAGGAGCCCGGTTCCGTGTGGAACGCGCTCAAGCGCACGCTTCGCACGAGCGAGCTTGAGATCCATGTGTCGGATGCCTCGGACCTGACCGCCCCTCCCGGACTCAAGCCGCAGGCCGTCCCGATCCGCGTAAAGGTGGTCCTGATCGGAGACGCGCACCTCTATCACGGACTCTACGCTCTCGACGAAGACTTCAAGAAGGTGTTCAAGATCCGCGCGGACTTCGATACGGAGATGACGAATACGACGGACCATGTTCGCCACTACGGGGAGTTCGTTCAGCGACTCGTTGCGGATGAAGGCATCCCCCCGTTCGATCGGGCCGGTCTGGCCGCGGTCGCGGAGTACGGGGCCCGGCTCGCCGGACGCAAGGACCGCCTGTCCACGAGATTCCACCTCATCGCGGATCTCGTTCGAGAGGCCGCGCACTTCGCCCGGTCCGCCGGGAAAGACCTCGTCACGGTCGATCATGTCTCCCGGGCCATGAGCGCGAAGGATTATCGGAACAACCTGTCGGAGGAGAAGATGGTCGAACTCATCCAGGAGGGTTCCATCTTCATCGACATGGCGGACACGAAAGTGGGACAGGTGAACGGACTCGCTGTCTATGAGTCGGGCGAACATGCCTTTGGCGTCCCGGCCCGCATCACCGCCACCGTGGCCCTCGGAAGCGCCGGGATCATCAACATCGAGCGAGAAGCGGAGTTGTCAGGGCACACTCATGACAAGGGTGTCCAGATCCTGTCCGGGTTCCTGCGGGCGCGATATGCGCAGGACAAGCCGATGTCGCTCAGCGCGTCGATCTGCTTCGAGCAGTCCTATCACGGTGTGGACGGCGACAGCGCGTCCTCTACCGAACTCTTCGCTCTGATGTCCGCGCTGTCCGGCATTCCGATTCGCCAGGAGATCGCCATCACCGGTTCTGTGAATCAACGCGGAGAGATCCAACCCATCGGCGGAGTCAACGAGAAGATCGAGGGCTTCTTCCACATCTGCAAAGGCGCCGGACTGACCGGCACGCAGGGTGTGCTCATTCCGGCGTCGAATGTCGCGGACCTCATGCTGGCGCAGGAGGTCGTGCAGGCCGTACGCGACGGGCTCTTCCATGTTCACGCCGTTTCGAACATCGACGAGGGGATCGAACTCCTCACCGGGGTGGCCGCCGGGGAGAGAAGCGGGAAGCGGCGCTATCCCGCACACACGGTGAACGGGAAGGTGGACGATCGGTTGCGTCGTCTGGCGCTGCAACTCCGCGAGTTCGGCGGGCACTCGTAGGAGGCCCTGCAAGAGCGCGGGCGGGGGTCGGAAGACCCATCGAGTCCTTGCAACGCACGCCTCTCAGAGATTCCGGGAGATCCCCACGGGACCGCGACCCTCCGCGGCCAGGTAATGTCGCAGAGCCTCTTCCGTGCTGGGGAACGCCAGTTCATCCCACGGGATCGAGTCGGAAGGAAACGCCTGCGCCTCCAGACTCTCCGAGAGCGCATGAGGCCTGCCGCTCACGACCGTCGCCCGGTACACGATGATCACGGCCGTCTGCCCGGGGAAGCTGTAGACGCCCAGAAGATCGTCCAGACAAACCTCCACGCCCGCCTCTTCGCGGGCTTCGCGGATGGCGGCAGCCTCCACCGTCTCCCCGCGATCGACATACCCTCCTGGAATCGTCCATTTCCCGAACCCCGGAGAAATGGCGCGGCGCATCAGAAAGACGCCGCCTTCCCAGCGGAAGATAACGCAGGCGGCCAGCTTCGGGTCGATGAAGTGGACATGCCCGCAGCCTTCGCACTCTCCCGGACGCCCGCGCAGGGCGCCGCCGCAACGGCCGCAGTATCGGGGCGTCATGCCGAGTGACCCGCAAACCACCCGTGCGCGGCCCGGGTGAGAATCTCCAGGCCGATTCCCAGCGAGCGTTCGTCAATGTCGAATCGCGGGTTGTGGTGCGGGGCCCCGCCACCATCCGGGCCGGAACCCACGAAGTAGAAGAACGCCGGGACCCTGGATGCGAAGGAGGCGAAGTCCTCGCCGCCGGTAGTGCGCACGCCGTGGATGACATTCTCCGCCCCGACGACTTCACGGGCCGCGACGCGCACGACATCGCCCATGCGAGGGTCATTCACCAGCGCATTCGTGAAGGGGCGGATCCTTGCGCGCCCCACTCCTTTCGTGCGGGAGGCAATCTCCTGATGGACGAAGCTCCGCACATCTTCCGAGAAGGTCCGGATTGTCCCGGAAAGCTCCACGCGTTCGGGGATGATGTTCGTCGCCTCCCCGCCGCGAATCCGGGTCACGCTGAGGACGGCAGTCTCGAACGGATCCACGCCCCGGCTCACGATCGACTGGAGGCCCAGCACGAGTTCCGCAGCCGCCACCACGGGATCCTTCGCCTGGTGGGGCATGGCCGCGTGTCCGCCCTCTCCTTCCACGACGATCTCGAAGTCGTCCACGGCCGCCATCACCGGTCCGTCGGTCACACCGACCACGCCCACCGGAGTGTCGTTCCACAAGTGAAGCCCGATCGCCGCGTCCACCCCTTCCAGCACACCGTCGGCGATCATCGCGTCCGCGCCTTCGCCGATTTCCTCGGCGGGCTGAAACGCAAAGCGCACCCTTCCCGGGGGCGGATCGCGCCGCAGACGCTCCGCCGCAACCAGGGCGATCGCGGTATGCCCGTCGTGGCCACACGCGTGCATGAAGCCGTCGTTTCGGCTGCGGTAGTCGGCTTCGCTGTCTTCCGTCACGGGGAGCGCGTCCATGTCCGCGCGCAGGAGCAGCATCGGTCCGCTCTCCCCTCCATCCGCGACAACGCCCGTCTGCCCGACCCCCTCGGTCACCCGGTACCCGAGTTCGCGCAGCCGTTCCGCAACGATGCGCGCCGTCCGTTCCTCACGGAACGCGGGTTCCGGATGGGCGTGAAAGTCCCGGCGAAGGCGAACGAGTTCCGCCATCTCCTCCTGCGGCGTCTTTGCGAATGCCCCCATCTGCCCTCTCCGATTCCCGGTTCGTCAGAATGCGCGACCGCTCAGGCGGAGGCGCGTCTGGAATCCCGCCCGCGAACCGGAAGAGGCTCCACGGGGACGACTTTCTCCCAGAAGGTGCCCGGCGGCGCTTCGCCCCGTTGGCTGAGACGCCGCTTCCAGGCTTCCGTCGCACGGTTGAATCGGTCGCGGGCCGAGACGCCCGGCGGCACGCGGCCATCGCGATCCCCCGGTGAGAAGGGCAACCCGTGCTCCTCCAGCCAGCGCGTGGCCTCTTCGATGGAGGTGGTCAGAAGAAGCCCCCCTTCGGTCGACTCCACGATTCCCTCCAGATCCTCGCGGGCGGAGACCCGGCGGAGCGCATCCTCTTCTCCGCGCAGGTAGATGTCGTCGCCGTCGCCCGTCTCCCACCAGAGCACCGACGCCCACCGGCGAACCGCGTCCACCACATTGGCGGGAGGATCGTTCTCCACCGTCTCCTCCAGAATCGCGAAAGTCTCCCCCGCCGTCATGCCCTCCTCCACCCCGCGGCAGACCGACTCCCTCGTAAGCGCATAGGTCCAGAACCGGTCCAGCGTGCGAAGCTCCGCGATGCTCCCGATCTTGCGATGAATCGTCGGCTCACACTCCTCGGGAATCAGCAGCTCGAAGTTGGGCTGCGCATAGGCACGCGGTCCCGCGGATGCGTTCTTCTTTCTGGGACGCCTGCGCCCGTTCCCGCGAAGCATCGACCAGGCGACCACCGCGCTCGCCGTGGGTCTCGCTACGCGCACCCCGGCGGAATCGGTCCCCGTGTGGATGAACCCCAGGTCCGCCAACAGGAACATCGACGCCGCCACCCAGCGATGGCCCGGGCCTTCGGCCGTCGCCCTGGAATGCGGACGGATGCGAAGCACATGGAACGAGCCGCGAAGTGCGCGATACCGAACCGCCTCCGTCAGAGAGTCCACCGAGACCCATCCCGTGTCTTTCCAGCTCACCAGAGCTTCGAGCGCCACGGTGAGATTCTCGTAGTTCTCCCGAAGGAAGGACAGAAGCAAGCTCTGACGATCCACCTCTCGCATCTCAGCCCATCGGGTCCAGGCGTGGGGGTCGACATGGAGTCTCTTCCCTCGCCGTTCCAGAAACCCCATCTTCCGGAACAACTCCACCATCCTGCCGAGGCGCCCCCGGATGAGACGCATGGAGTCGTGATCGCCATTGGCGCCCGGTTCCTGAAGGTAGGTATGGAAGAACTCCGCCATCCCCTCCAGATCCCGCTTCCAGATCCGGTCTTCCTCCGCCATGACGCGCGGCGGATTCCCGTGGAGATGGTTCAGCAGCGCGAGCACCAGCCCGTGCACGGACTGGCGTAGAGCGCTGGCGCCGGGGAGAATGTCGCCGTCGACCGGGTCCGGGATTCCGCGGATGCTGTCGCCCAGCGCTTCGGCCATTCCCTCCGGCAGGTATACCGTTCGACTGCCGATCATGTGGAGAATGTGCCGACGGCGGAGACTCATGAGAACCGGCCGCCACTCCTCCGCGGAGCGGGATCCACGGGACGCCATCTCGCGGAAGAGCCACCGCCTGGGCGCGATCCCCCCCACCTGCCGGAGTACGAACAGGAGATCGATCTCCTCCTCGGCCAGCCCGTCGGTCAACGCCTTGCAACCCTTTGCGCTGCGAAGGTGCGCGGAGAGTTTCTCCACCATCTCGGTTCGCTCGTAGCCGCGCTCATCGAGGAAGTGCTCGTGGAGAGACTGGAGATGCTCGAAGAGGAGTTCCTTCCCCAGAAAGTCCTCCAGCGTGCGCATCAAGTTCCCACCCATGCCGTGGGGTCCGGCTCCAGACCGGGCGCAAGAAATCGGTTCAGATCCGCAATCCCCTTCATGTCGAGGACACCGTAGCCGTACCCCTGTTCTGTCAGGAAGAGCTGCCGCTTCAACGCGAACTCCTGTTCACAGCTGTTCGAGGTGACCAGCGAATAGAACCGCGCCACCGACTCCTTCGGGCGGAGGATGCGCCCGAGTCGCTGCGCCTCTTCCTGTCGGGAGCCAAACGCCCCGCTCACCTGGATGGCCACATTCGCGTCCGGAAGATCCACGGCGAAGTTCGCCACCTTGGACACGACCAGCACGCGGATCTCCCCCCGGCGGAATGCATCGTAGAGCACTTCGCGCTCCGCCGAGGGAACCTGGCCGGTGATGATCGGGGCGTCGAGACGCTCTGCCAGCGTGCGAAGCTGGTCCAGATACCCGCCGATGATCAGCACATGATCTTCCGGATGCTGCTGAAGGATCCGGTCGACCACATCCCCCTTCACCGGGTTTTCCGCGGCGATCCGGTACTTCTTTCGCTTCTCCGCAGCGGCATAGGCGGGACGAATGTCGTCCGGGAAGGGAACGCGAATCTCTGAGCAGATGGCCTCCGCAATCCACCCGTGAACCTCCAGCTCCCGCCAGGGAACTTCGTAGCACTTCGGTCCGATGAGGCTGAAGACATCCGTTTCGCGACCGTCCTCACGGACCAGGGTCGCGGTAAGCCCCAGTCTTCGGCGAGTCTGGATTTCCGAAGTGGCGCGGAACACCGGGGCGGGAAGAATGTGAACTTCGTCGTAGATCACCAGCCCCCAGTTGACGCTGCGGAAGAGATCCATGTGCGGGAAGCCCCCGTCGCGACGACGACGGTGGGTAAGAATCTGATAGGTGGCGACCGTCACGGGCCGCACCTCTTTGGTGGCCCCGTTGTATTCGCCGATCTGATCTTCCGTGAGGTCCGTCTTTTCGAGGATCTCGCGAATCCACTGGCGCGCCGCCACGATGTTCGTGACGAGGATGAGCGTGCGCGCACCGGTCTGCGCCATGGCGCCGATCCCCACGATGGTCTTCCCCGCCCCGCACGGAAGGACGACAATCCCCTGTCCGCCCTCGGGACTTCCGTTTTGATGGAAAGCGTCGATCGAACGCCGCTGGTACGGACGCAGCGCGAACTCCTCTCCGGAGGAGAGCGTTTCCGCAAGTTGGATCGGCAGGGGGTCTCCGTCTTCGAAACCCACCAGATCCCGCGCCGGATAGCCGATTCCGGTCAGCGCCAGCTTGACCTCTCCACGATCCAAGGCTCGAACGCGAAGCTGGCAAGGCCCGTCCTTCCCGAGAATGAACGGCTGAAGCGCCGGGTCCGGGAAGACCTCGGCCGCTGTCGCCTGGTCCCGGACCGCCAGGAGAATCTCGCCGCGCCCCCCCGGGAGAAGCTCCACACGGCCGTAGCGGCCCATCTGGTTGCGGACTTCCGCCACCAGGTTCACAGGAAGAGGGTACCGGCTGTAGAGATCCAGGGTCTCGATCACCTCGTCCGCCTCTCGCCCGCCTGCGGCGGCATTCCACAGCGACAGCGGGGAGATCCGGTAGGTATGAACATGCTCAGGGGACTTCAACAGCTCCGTAAAGGGGAGCACCGCTTCCCGGGCCGCCTCCGCGTGAGGATGATTCACTTCCAGAAGAAGCGTGTGGTCGGACTGAACGATCAGCGGATTGTCCATCGAGGGGTTCATTCGCTTTCCCGGTCTCGGGAGGGTGCGTCGCGGGTTTCCCCGCGCCGGACGCGGATACGGCAGGGAAACAGGCTATATGCTGGGTCGTCCGGAGTCAAGGAACCTGCTGCGGGCGGACTTGTCCGGGTTCCGGGTGACGCCGCAATCCCGTGCGGCTCCACATCTTCCGGAAGACGAGGCGGCC
>JASLLL010000046.1 GCA_030747075.1 Gemmatimonadota bacterium | reverse complement strand
ATCGAGGAGACGCGGAGACTCGGCGAGGCGGGTTGCGGAAGCCTGGCGGTGGTTCCCGTGAGTTTTGCCTGCGAACACATTGAGACGCTGATGGAACTGGATGTGGAACTGGCCGAAGAGGCGGCCGAAGCCGGAATCCGGGACTTCGTGCGGACCCCGGCGCTGGGAATGGACCCGGGGTGGCTTCAGTCCATGGCGGATCTGGTGGAGGAGCGTCTGTTCGCTTCCCGGGGTGCGCGACGGGCGGCGGATCCGGGGAGGACGGCTCATGCGTGAGCGGAATCCATCGGTTGCGGTGATTGGCGGGGGTGTGTCCGGGCTGGCGACGGCGTTTCACCTGGTGCGCGAGGCAGCGGCGCGGGACATGGCCTGGGATGTGCGGGTGTTTGAGCGGGAGGGGACGGCCGGAGGGAAGCTCCGCACGCGTCGCGCGCGAGGCTTTCTTCTGGAGGAGGGGCCGAACGGGTTTCTCGACAACGAACCCGCAACTCTCCGCCTGGTGGAGCAACTGTCCCTTGAGGACGAACTTCTCAGAAGCCGGGATGCGGCGCGTCGACGCTTTCTTCTGCGTGCGGGTCGCCTGGTGGAGATTCCGCTTTCGCCGGTGGGGTTCGTTCGCTCGCCGCTTCTTCCCCCCTGGGCGAAGGCGCGGGTGGCCTGCGAGGCCCTGGTTCCACCGCGCCGGGATCTGGGGAAGGCGGCGGCGGATCCTTCCACCGACGAGACCGTGCACGACTTCGGGCAGCGGCGGCTGGGGCGTGAGTTTGCGGAGGTGCTCCTTGACCCCATGGTGAAGGGGGTCTTTGGCGGGGATTCGCGGCGGCTGAGTCTGGCGTCGGCGTTTCCCAAAATGGTGGAGATGGAGCGGGAGCACGGGGGGCTCTTCCGGGCGCTCATTCGACGAAGCGCGGCCGGTGGAAACGGTCGTTCCCGCGGGGGAGCCGCCGGCCCGGGAGGGACGCTCCACGGCTTTCGAAGCGGGATGGCGGCTCTCCCGGATGCGCTGGCCGCATCCCTCGGGGATCGCGTGCGATGCGGGGCGAGTGTGACCAAGGTGGAGCGCCGCGATGGCGCGTGGTTCGTTCACACTCCGGCGGAGGAACACGGTCCGTTCGATGCCGTGCTCGACGCCTCTCCGGCCCACTCCGCCAGGGATCATCTTCCCGGGCGGGCGCTTCCTGGTCTCCTCGCGCAGATTCCGTATGCTCCCATGGCGGTGGTGACGCTCGCGTGGGAGAAGAGTCGCATGGCTTCGCCGCCCGACGGATTCGGAATGCTCATCCCGACTCGGGAGAAGCGCGATCTGCTCGGCGTCCTCTGGTCCGCGTCCATTTTCGACGGGCGCGCGCCGGACGGGCAGGTGCTTCTGCGCTGCATGGCGGGCGGAGCGGCGCACCCGGAGATCATGGAGCGGGAAGACGACGAACTGATCGACACCTGCGTGCGGGAACTGCGCGGGCTGCACGGGCTGGCCGGGAATCCGTCCGGAGCGTGGGTGGTTCGGCATGAGCGGGCTATCGCGCAGTATGAACCGGGGCATCTCGCGCGGCTGGAAGCGATGGACGCCGCGCTTGCGGAGTGGCCCGGGCTCTTTCTCGCGGGGAGTTCGTACCGGGGGATTGCGGTCAATCACTGCGTGGCGGAGGCGGAGCGAACGGCGGTGGCGATCGCGGACGCGCTTGCTTGCGCAACTCAGGAGGTATGAGGTGGACCGGCTTCTCAGTGCGGTGAATGTGCTTCTTCCGCTGGCGTATCTGGCCGTGTGGCTGGACTACCGGGTCATCTTTCAGCATGAGGCCCGCGTCGCCATCCGGTGGTCGCGTCGCCTGGCCCTCGGAACGCTGGCGCTGCACACGGTGGCGGTGGTGGTCCGGGCCGTGGCATGGGGGCGCCTGCCGATGGCGACGCCTCTGGAGTTTCTGTCGATGCTCGCGTTTGCGGTTCTCGCCATCTATGTCGTGCTGGAGATCCGCATCGGCGCCCCGCAGACCGGGTTCCATGTCGTGGGGCTGGCCTTCGCATTCCAACTGCTCTCCAGCGCGTTTCTCTCACCTGAAACCGCAGACCACGCGCTTCTTCAGGACCCGGGGTTTGCGCTGCACGCGATTCTGGTTCTCCTGGCGTATACGGCGCTCTCCCTCGGGTTCATCTACGCGCTGCTGTACCTGCTGCAAGCGCGGCAACTGGTGCGACGGACCTTCGGGCTTCTGTTCCAGCGTCTTCCGTCGCTGGAGATTCTGGAACGCATGAGCGTGCGCTCCATCCAGATGGGGGTCCCGCTCCTCTTTGGAGCACTGGTGACCGGGCACTGGTGGACGACCGCGCTGGCCGGACGCCTGGGGCCGGAGGCCGCGTCCCGTCTTTCACACTTCGACCCGAAGGTGGTCGTCTCCTGGCTCTTCTTCCTGATGTACGGAGTCGGGCTCTGGGGCTATGAGCGCCGCGGGTGGCGCGGCCGGAGGATGAGCATCCTGTCCGTGGCGTTGTTCGTGCTGATGGTTCTGGCGGTTGGAATCGTCCGGCACTTCTTCCGCAGCTTCCACAACTTCAATGGCGGAGGGGCCGGATGACACTCTCCGTTCCTTCCGCCGCGAAGCGCGTGACGCTCTGGGGAGTGGATCACCATCGGGCATCCACGGAAGTGCGGGAGCGCGTCCACCTGAGCGAAGAAAGCGCACGCGTCTTCTTGAGCACGGTTGCGGAGGAAGGCGTGTCCGGGGTGGTGCTGAGCACCTGCAACCGGACGGAGGTCTATCTGGAAGCGCCCGGGCATGTGGATGCCGTCGGGTCCTTTCGGCGGGCGCTGGATGCCGCGGGGGGGGACGCGCTGCCGTTTGAAGGCGATCTTGGGTACCGGCTGGACGGGATGGACGCGGTCGCCCACCTGTATCGCGTGGTGGCGGGTCTGGAGAGCATGATGGTGGGGGAGACCCAGATCGTCGGGCAGGTGAAGGACGCCTACCGTGCGGCGCGGGAGATCGTCCCGCTCGGCCCGGTTCTGCTGCGTGCGTTTCAGGGTGCGTTCCGGGCGGGGAAGCTGGCACGCGGGAAGACGAAGATCGACGCGGGCGCGGTCAGCGTGGCCTTTGCGGCGGTGGATCTGTCGCGGAAGCTCTTTGAGAAGCTGGAGTCCCGTCGCGTGCTTCTGGTGGGCGCCGGGGAAACGGGCGCCCTCGCCGCCCGACACTTCCTCAAGCAGGGCGCGGCCGGACTGGCGATTGCCAACCGGAGCGCAGGCCGGGCGGAAGAGCTGGTCGGGACGCTGTCCCGTGCGCATCCCGGCACGAAGATCACGGCTCACGGCATGGAGGAACTGGAAGTGCTCCTCGCGGAGGCGGACATCGTGCTGTCGACCACGGGAAGCACGGTCCCGGTGATTCTGCCCGGAGCGGTCCATGCCGCGATGGAGCGCAGGAACCGACGCCCGCTCTTTCTTCTGGATATCGCGGTACCACGGGATGTAGACCCGGAAGTGGCGAAGATCGGGAGTGTGTTTCTCTTCGGGCTGGACGATCTGGAGGAGATCGTTCAGGGGAATGTCTCCGCCCGGCTCCGAGAGGTTCCCGCCGTGGAAGAGGTTCTCTCAGAGTCCGCGCGAGAGTTTGAGGGGTGGATCGCGAACCTGGATCTCAAGCCCACGGTGGACGACTTCCGCGCCTTCCTCGAAGAACTGAAGGCTCGCGAAATGGGGCGTCTGGGCGGAGGCATGCCGGACGACATCCGGGAAGCGGTGGAGCAGAGCCTGGCCGGGTTGATTCGGGGGATCGTCCGGCGACCGGTCGTGCGCCTGAAGAGCACGGACGCGCGGGAAGAGCGAACCCGGGATCTGGACAGCTTGCGCAGGCTGTTCGAACTGGACTAGCTCCGCCTGGCCGGGTGCCGCACGGACGCACAGCCGTGCAGTGCGGCAAGAAGTGTGGCCTTCATGACGCGGTTCCTTTCCGGCGTCCCCGCGGTTCGGCGGGGGCGGCCGCGTGAGAGTGTCCAGCGGTGTTGCGCCCCGCCGCCGCCCCGGAAGGAACCGTCCACCGAACCGGGGGATCGGGAAGTAGACGGGGAACGGGGCTACGCCGGGCAAGCTGCGCTCAGATCAGCCTGAGAGCTCCGATTCCAGCACGCCTCACCTTCCGGATTCAAACGCGTCAGGGACCTCAGAATGCGCCCGGAGACGGGGTTACCCCGCCAGGAGCGCGGGGAGGTCCGCGATGGAGTCCACGACATGCGTCGGCGGGGGGGGCACCCGGTTCTCGTCTGAAGGCCTGTACTTCCCTGTTCGGACGAGTACCGCGCTTCCCACACCCGCACGAAGGGCGCCTGCGCAGTCGAACTCCGCGTCATCCCCGACCATCACCATGTGCCCGGGATCGATGCCGGACTCTGCCGCGAGCGTCCGGAAGAGGAGTGGAGACGGCTTCCCGAGGTTCTCCCATGCGACATCGGCGGCGTACCCCAGAAAGGCAGCCACCGGCCCGAGGTCGGTGAGGAGACGGCCGTCTCGCCGGAAGACCCGGTTTTGCTGGAGTGTGTACAGCGTGGCACCGGAGTGCAGAGCCTCCACGGCCCCCGCAAGATCTCCCACGCGAAGGCGGTGCGCTTCCGTCGCCACCAGCACCGCGCGCGCTTCATCAGGAGGCGTCTCGCGGAACCACGCGAGATCCTCCCTTGCCTTTGGGTCACAAAGGAGCACTCCGCGCGTGTCGTCGCGCCCGGTCAGGACACTGCGCGCAAGCGTGGCGGGGGTCACGACGGGGCATTCCTCCACCGGGAACCCGTCGGCCTCAAGCCGTGCTACGAGGGCTGCCCGCGTGCAGGAGGTGGCGTTGGTGACATAGCGCACCGGGTAGTGGTCCAGGAGCGCGCGGACCGCTTCCGCGGCCCCGGGAAAGGCCGCTCTGCCGATTCCCTCGGCGAGGGTCCCGTCGATGTCGAGCAGGACCATGCGAACAGGATTCACCAGAACCTCCCGGGAGATGTTGCACGGCACTCGATTCGAATACCATAGACCCGCCCGAGAGGGTACCCTGTTTCGGCGGTAGTTTGTTGTCGCGATGCCGCGACGCGATGGGAGGTGCGTGTGGGATTTCGATTCTGGAGGCGTATACGGATTGCGCCCGGTGTCACGCTGAACCTCAGCAAGAGCATCCTGCAGGGGAAGCTGTCGGTCTCCGTCGGGCCGAGGGCCGCGAAGGCGACATTCGGGCCACACGGCCTCCGGGCTACCGGCGGACTGACGGGAACGGGGCTCTTCTACACGGTGAAGAAGCGCCGGGGCAAGAAGAAGCGAGCCGGGGCGGGTGAGCGCACATGCGCCCCGGATTCCGCAACCTCACCTTCTCTTCCTCCGGAGCCGACGACCGCCTCGGAGTCGGAGCAGCAGGAGATTCGGGAACACTTCGACGACCTCTCCGCACCGCCCGAAGAGGCGGCGCTGGTGAACGGCCTGCGCGAGCTGGCTCTGGGGAATCGGGAGGCTGCGCGTCATGATCTTGAACGGGCCGCCGGGATGGCTGACGGAGCCTATGTTGCCGGAGCGCTGGCGCTGGAAGAGGGGCGCTGGGAAGACGCGGTCGCTCTTCTTGCCCGCGCGCTGGAAGGGGAGTCGAACCTCGGCTTCCACCTCGGCAAGTACGGACTGGACGCGGCGCTTGAGATCGGTGTGACGGAAGAGGTGAGCGCGCTCATTCGTCCCTGTCGGCGGGGTGTCCTCCTGGCTCTTGCGGAGGCGTATCAGGAGCTGGACCGGATGGACGAGGCGATCGAGGCACTGGAGGACCTTCGCGCGGAATCCCCGGAGGATGTCATCATCCGCCTGTCGATTGCGGACCTCCTGCTGGATGCGGAGGAACCGTCCCGAGTGAATCTGCGTCGGGTTGTGGAACTCGGGGAAGGCGTCGAAAACGAATCATCCGCTCACGGGAATCTCCTGCTCTTCAAGGCGCGCGCACTGCGTCTTCTGGGAATGCCGGACCCGGCGCGGCGGCTGTTGTCGCTGGTGCTCCGCCGCAAGAAGGACCGTCCGCCGGAACTCCTCCTGGCGCTCCGTTACGAGCGCGCCCTCTGCAGCGAGGCACTGGGAAAGCCGCGGGAACTTCGCGCGGATCTGGAACACATCTTCTCGGAGTGCTCCGGGTATGAGGATGTCGCGGAGCGACTGGAGCTCGACTGACGGAGCGCCCGACCGAACTGGACTTTCGCCGCCGGAACGGGCAGACTGACGGGCTTTCCGGGCCACTTTTCTGATTAGCAAGGAGACACCCATGACCCCGACCGACCCCTGCACCTGCCTCAGTTGCGGCACCTCAGAGACCGCCATCCCGCTCATCTCGATCCGCTTCTCCGGGAGCCCCGCCTGGGTTTGCTCGCAGTGCATGCCGGTGCTGATCCACCGCCCGGAGGAACTGGTCAGCAAGCTGGGGTCCGTCCCTGCTGCATCGGACGACTGCTAGGTCGGGTCCTCGCAAGCACCATCTGCCGCATAGAGGTGCCGTCGCGGAAGCCGAGCCTCCGCCCGCGGAAGACGCAGCCGCGGGGTTGCGGCAAAGGCTGTCGCGGAAGCGGACTGACGCAACGCCCGCCCCGATGCTACACTGCCGCGTCCTGTTCTCCGAGGAGCGGTCCGTGCGTTGTGCGGTGTCATCGGCTCTGTCTCTCATCACCGCCTCCGCGATTCTCGCGTCGTCCTGCTCCCGCGCGCCTCACGAGCCGCCCGCCGCACCCGGCGTCATCCATCTGGCGGAGCGTGCCGCCGCCGCGCTTGCGGAGCGTACAGAAGGCGCCGCCGGGTCGATTCGCACGGGCCTTGCGTGGACCTTCCCGGCTGACTCCGCAGGCTGGTCCGCCGTTGCCGGAGAAGTGTCCGCCGCCGACTCCTCGATCGTTCTGAGCGGAGGGCGAAAGGGTGCTGTTCTGGCCGGGCCTCGTGGATGCGCCCTTCGAGTGGGGGATGTGGCTGAGATTGAAGTACGCGCGGAACTCTCCGACGGCGAGTACTTTGGCGTGTACTGGGATCCCCCCGACGGAGAGCACGCGCGCCGGGTCGTGGCCGGGCTTTCGCGAAGCGTCCCCGGCGGCGCGACGCGATCCCACGGCACCCGCATTCGAGCCGCCGCGGGCCGGATGCAGGTCTATCGCATTGCCGTTCCCGCCGCATGGGATGTGGACGGCGAAATCGACCGGGTTCTCCTCTCGGCGGAATGGGACGGCCCTTCCGGGGCGCTCCGGGTCGAGTCGCTCCGGATCGTCACCCGGGAAGAGTTGGCGGCTTCGCGGACCGGGGGCGCTCTCAGGCGCGCCTTCGGGGGCATCGAGGCCGCGTCGGTCGCGTTTCCGGCCGGAATGGACGCGTCGTTTTCGGTTCGCCTGCCCGAGTCGGGGCGACTGCGATTCCTGGTTGCGAACGAAGGGCGGATTCCGCCCGGACTTCGCATCACGGCGGCCCTTCCGGGCGCACCGGCGGTCGTCCTCCACGAGGGGGTCCCCGCACGCCCCCGCGCGTGGGAAGCGGCGGGCGCGGACCTCGCTCAGTTCGGCGGGCGGGAGATTGCGCTGGTCGTGACCGCCGGCGAAGGCGACGGCTTTGTCTACTGGGGCGCCCCGGTCATTGCGCACGGTGCGGGAACGCTCCCGCCTCTCGTTCTCTACGAGATCGACACGCTGCGTTCCGATCTTCTGGAGCCGTATGGCTACCCCGGACGAACCTCTCCCGCGCTGGGGGCATTCTCCCGGCGGGCCGTTCTCTTTCGCGAGTGCATCTCCGCCTCCAGTTGGACGCGTCCCGCAGCGGCGTCCATTCTGACCTCGCGATCCGGCCCGGCCCACGGCGTCCAGCACGAACACGCGACCCTCCCCGCGTCCATTCCCACCCTTGCCGAAGTTCTCCGGGAGCGCGGCTACTTCACGGTCGCCTTCGTGACCAACCCGAACGCGGGGCGCGCCGCCGGGCTGGAGCGGGGCTTCGATGTGGTCTTCGAACCCGGTGCGCTCTTCGATCGGTGGCGCGCGGTGTCGCCGGGGGGACGCATTCCATCGGGGTGGACACGGTCGGATCCCAGCGGCACGAGCGAGGCCATCCACACGACCTTCCGGGACTGGATCGCGGACCGGACGGACGCCCCGCTCTTTCTCTACATCCACCCGAACGATCCACACGCGCCGTATCGTCCGCGCGCACCCTTCGCGGCGATCCCGGGAATGACCCGCGGCGATTCGTCGCTTCGCGGAACGCGCGCATTCGCGAGGTACGCGAGAGACATCCGCGCGGCGGACCACTTCTTCGGGCGAATCCTCGCGGAACTGGAAGCGCAGGGGGTGCTGAATCGAGCGGGTGTGGTGGTCGTGGCCGACCATGGCGAGGAGTTCCGCGAACACGGAAAGATGGGGCACGGAAACGGGTTGTGGGCCGAGACGCTTCGCGTGCCGCTTCTTGTGCGCCTGCCCGGCGGGGAAGGCGGCGTTCTTCGGACGGATCGGGTCACCTCGCTCGACATTCTCCCGACCTTCGCGGAGCTGGCAGGCGCGAGACTTCCCGCGGGCGTCGAAGGGCGGAGTCTTCTTCGCGAGGGAGACGACCGGCCGATCTTCGCGCACCTGATTCGGCTGGAGGATCGGCTCAAGCCGGAAGTGCTCGCGGATGAGGCGGTTCGGGGAGAGGTGGCGATGTACGCGGGCGGGGCCAAGGTGATCGTCCGCGACTACGCCGGGCATGGACCGGCGGACACGCTGCTGATTCGCCCCGATGAGGATCCCGGCGAACAGGTGAATCTGGCGGTGGAAGAACCGGCGCGTGCGGCGGAGATGGCCCGGCAGGCCGTGGAGTGGCTCACCACCTTGCGAGGCGCGGCGGAACCCGCGGGAGACCGGCCGGTGGCGCTCGATCCGGAATCGCTGGAGAGGCTTCGTGCGCTCGGGTATGTGCAGTAGCGGGCGGAGTGTGCGGCGCCGCGCATCACGCCCGGCTCCCGGAGAACGGGGCGGAGTGTGCGGCGCGCGGTTCCCGGGGAACGCGGGGCTCACGGGGTGGTCGCGTGTCGCTCCTCAAACGCAAACCGCGTGGTGACGCCCTCGTAGATCTTCCCGGCCACTTCCACATGCGGGTAGATGAAGAAGTTCAATGGTCCCGTGGTGTGTCCCTTGCCAAGCTCCAGATCCCGGCCGACGGAGAAGCGAATCCTGTCCGGGCGGAGATTTCCGAAGAGGAAGTCACGCTGGCCGGGGTGCTTGCGCGCTTCGGAGGCATCCGCGGGAATCCAGCCCGCGCCGGGAAGGTGGAAGTTCACCCAGCAGTGGTAACCCGTGACGCGGCCTGCGGACCGGTCCATGGGAATCGGAAAGCCGATCTCGAACCGCGCCGGGATTCCCCGCGCCCGCGCGAGGGAAATGAAGAGCGCGTGGAAGTCGGTGCAGTTTCCGTAGCGTGCGTCACAGGCCCAGGAGGTATTCCCGGCTCCCCACCCGGCGCCCTCCTTTGAGTACACCATGTGGTCGATGACATAGTCGTAAACCGCGCGTGCGATTCTCCGCGGGGAGTCTTCACCGGGTGCGATGGTGTCGGCAATGGGGTCGATGAGTTCCCCGCCGACCGGGACCAGCGCGTTCGGCGCGAGAAAGCGTGCAAGCGAGGCCCGGTCCGCCTCCGGCGCGGCATCCGCCGACGCGGACACGCCGCTTCTGCGGACGAGGCAGCGGATGTCCACGGTAATCGGCGCTCCGTCTGACTCCGCGACCATTCCGTGCCAGAAGAGGTTTCCGTAGCCGGGTTCTTCGCGGAGTTCGCCCGGAATGGACGCGGTGATCTCTCGGGAGAGAACCTGCTGATGCGGAGTGTTCGTCGCGATCGGGAGAAAGATATGGACGGGGCCGACTCCGGCGGGGAGGGAGTCCAGCATGGCGGAGTAGGTGAAGGCGATGTGGCGCACGGCGTCCGCGGCGGGGGCGGCAGGGGCCACCAGCATGACGGCGACGACCGCCGGAAGTGACGCGCGGTAGCGAAAGGGCACGAAGACCGCCTGTTGGAGGCGCGAAGAGCCTCTCACGAAGGGGAAGACCGACTATGCCGACCGACCGGTCATGGTTTACAATGGTGTCGCGGCCGGAGGAAGACGGTCCGAATGAGCCGTCCCCTTCCGGCCGACGAACCGGGAGGATCCACCATGCGTCTGCGCCTGTCCAGTCTCCTTCACTCTCCCGACCGATACGGACTTCTCCTGTCGCTGGCGGACGGTCTTGGCTTCCCCTCGGCGCGTACCGCACGCATCGATTCACCAGGTTCGGTACGCGCCGCCTTCCGAAAGGAGTGCGACATGCCGCGCTCGTTCTCTCTCGCTGCGATCGTGATTCTGCTCGGCAGTCTTGCGTTCGCCAGCCACGGGTCGTCCCCCAGTCCCGGTCTGGCCATCGGGCACGGGGAGGTCATCGAGTCGCCCTATGTCTGGACGGGCATCGGTACCCCGACACTCTACCTGAACGGGAAGGTGTATCTAGAGATCCGCGGCACGGAGCCGCAGACAACTTCGGTCACAACCGATCAGGTGTCGTGGAGCCGCCTGGTCCACAACGACGCGTTTTACGCCTACGTGCAGCCGGCGCTGCGCGCGAACAAGCGTGAAGCGTTCTACCAGACGATCGAGCAGTCCGGACAGATTGTGCCGGGTTCGCTCAGACGGGTCGAGAACGGCTGCTGGGTACAGCGGCTTATGGACGAGTCGATTCGCCAGCGGACCGGTCATTCCTGTGAGATGTTCATCGGCTTCCCGACTGACGGGATGACCGAACCAATCGTCTACACGCCCCCGACCGAGACGGACTTCCGCCGTATCCATGAGGAGACGATTGCGGAATTCGACACCGTCATGGAGTGCGGAGGGGTGGTCGCGTTCGGCTCGAACAACAACATCGTCACCGGCAACGTCGTCGCGAAGGCGCGGACGCTGGAGGCCATGGAGCTGCTCCGCGATCGCTCCTCCGTCGACCGCGAGGAGCTGGACGGGTCCGTGTTCATGAACACGGGCATCTTCACCGACCGGTACCCGAACGTGGAGCTGATCCGAGAAGAGCAGAAGGTGCGGTAGCCATGAGGCGCCCAATCACCATCGTGGGCGTCTGCATCGTGCTGTCCATTCTCTGCGCTTCCGCTCACGCGAATACCACGCCCACGAGTAGCTACGGGCTCGCCATCGAACCGTACGCGTGGGACTTCAACAGTACCTACGCGGCTCGCCAGGACATCGCTCAGATGAACCACCCGGTCACGCGGCACTACAATGTCGCGCTGACCTACGATCCGACCGTGACATACGAGACGGTCGAGACCTTTCTCGGCGATGCGATCGGTTGTGGTTTCGGTTTCACGCACGGAAACGCAACCGGTGCGGCGTACGCGAATGTCTACCCGCCCGACACGACCGGTGCGGCGAAGGCGG
Source organism: Gemmatimonadota bacterium (assembly GCA_030747075.1). Taxonomy (NCBI): domain Bacteria; kingdom Pseudomonadati; phylum Gemmatimonadota; species Gemmatimonadota bacterium. The sequence continues at coordinate 3,077 of JASLLL010000046.1, read as the reverse complement.
ACTCGGTGTACTTCACGGACACGTATCGTCTGTACCGTGGAGCCGTGGCGGGTGTGTCCGATCATGTTGGCTACCGGTACTCTCACCTTGCAGAGTATGTCTGGATGGGCGGCGCGATCTGGATGAATGTTGCGTGCTACGGCGACCAGTTCGACAACTGGGTGAACGCGGACTACGTCTGTATGCCCATCGGCCTGTGTACGACTGGCTCGCAAGGCATCAATGCGTTCTTCGGCGCGCTCCGGGAAGGCGAGAATGCCGACGGTGCATTCGACGAGATGCCCAGCGGCTGGACCGAGACGTCAGCGATCGGCACGACCGATCAGATCGTGCCGGCACCGATGGTCGCGGGGTACTCCGGCTACTCCGGCCAGCAGATCGACAATGTCGAGGGACTGGATCTGGACTTCACGTGTGACGTGAACACCAGTCAGTCCGCCGAGAGTGCCGTCTTCACCGAAGGACCCTTTTATGTCGAGGACGCTTACTGGGTCGGATCCAACCGTCTCCACGCGGAGATCGCCGCTTCGGACACAGGCAAAGGGTACATCGTCGCTTCTGCGATTGACATCGAGAGTGCACGGACTTCACTGCTCTGGATGGCGCCGGGCGACTATCGTGTTCGCATCAAGAACGGCGACGGAAGCGCCGCCGATGTCTCCGGCATGCGGTACGTCCAAGCGGACAAGACGGTACGCTTCAAGGTCACCGTCCTGTTCGAGACCCGGGATCTCTTCCTCATGGGCAGTGACACTTCAGTCGGCCCGTGGACGGAAGTCGGTCGCATCACCGATCCACAACCGGGCGAGATCGTCTTCGACGTCTCCAGCACCGGGTTCAAGTACTTCCAGCTGTTCGAGACCGAGACGAATGATAACGTCCGGTACCACATGAGCGTCCAGGTCGAGGACACAGTCCCGCCGCTGGAGACGATCCCGGCGACGGAGGGGAGCAATGTGGAGTGGATGGCCAGCGTTGCGCAAGCGTTCGCAGACCGTCCGCAGCGGCAGATGCTCCTCAACGGACCGAACACTAAGGTCGCGTACTACTACCCCGGTTCGCACACATCCGCGTACCAGGTGCTCGCATCGACGGCGCAGGCCAGGGGCTGGACAGCGTATGAACGGAACATCGACGGGTACCCATCCGACGTCAACGACTGGACGGCACTCGCGAATGCGATCAGGAACCAGATCGCGATCGATGCCGGAAACGGCGTCACGGTGTTCTGTCTCGTCGGTCGAGACAACGATGGACCTTGGTTCGACGGCCCGCTGTGGCCACAGCACTGGGTGACACCGGAGTGGCAGACCCAGCGGACCAATCGCATCGCTGCGGGGTATCAGGGCAATAATGCCTTGATTCAGATCCCGTGCCCGCGATTCGACACCAATGGGCGACCGACGAAGGACATCGGGTACTGGAGTCCGTACCGCGAGGGCGACGGGTGGTACATCGACCTCGACGGGGACGCGGAAGGACGCCCGGACGATGGACTCTACATCGGCCGGGTGCCGCTCGCAGATCCCAACCGGGCCCTCGAGTACGCGTACAAGGTGCAGAGTGCCAATTACGAAGGCTACCCGGGCTTCAATAATGTCCTGTACTGCATCGGCGACATGGACCACACGGAGGCGGGCGACGGCGAACAGGCACTCGCGACCTACGCTGCAACGAGTGCGCTGCTCAACGGCCTGAATCCGATTCCGCTGTACGAGAGCGACCTGGTTTTCACCGCCGAGACGAACTACGGCGTCGCGAGCGAGTGGAATTCCAGGGGGCCTGGGATGATCAACTACTTCTCGGTCTACTCCAAGGCGTACGCGACGGCGGCATTCGTTACCGAACCGTTCTGGGGGGACAGCGTCTGGACGACGGGGTATCTATGGTCGAAGATGAAGCCGTTTGTCCTCGGAGCCACCTGCGCCACGTGGAACTTCGCGTGGGCAGAGGATGTGGATCTGGGGACGCCGCCGCAGCTGAACATGCTTCCCGACATGTACGCGTGGATGTTCGGCTACTCGCGCGGACCGATCGCCGGATTCGGACCAAGTTGCGGATCCTGGGACGCCGTGAACCACCTGATCGCGGTCGCCGTCACGCCGCGGTACACGGCGAACGTCTACCAGTCTCCGGTGTTCGCCTGCTGGGACGGCATCCGCGAGGTGTGGGACACGCACGGCGCTGAGCCGCACGTCCGCGACGGATGCCTCGTGTATAACTACATAGGGGATCCGACAGCCGTAGTCATGACGCCGACTATCGCAACCGGTATTCTGGAGCCGATGCCTGTACAGTATCGGTTCTCGGCCGGGAACACATTCCCGAATCCGTTCCGGCACAACTCGACGTTCGACTTCACGCTCTCCCGGAAGGGTCCTGCGATGGTGTACGTCTACGACGTCGGGGGGCGCCTGGTTCGGACGCTGGTCGATGGACTTCACCAAGCTGGCCCACATCGGGTTGTCTGGGACGGTCGGACAGATCGAGGCACCCAAGCGTCGTCCGGCCTGTACTTCCTCAGACTTCAAACCAGCGAAGCGAACCACTCCCGGAAGACCCTGCTGCTGAAGTGATCTTTCCATCAGAGAGTGGAAGCCATGGAGCCTGGGGCGAAGCACAGGAAACCGCTTCCCGGAGTTCCATCTCCAATCGTGGGGGAGGCGGGTGCTGGAGGCCGGATCGTTCTGGCACCGGGTCGGGCGCGTTCGACGCAGGCCACAAGCCTGCGATTCGCAATGACGAAGCGTCCCTGACGAATCGAATCGTCAAGATCGCGGGCGAGTAGGGTCGATACGGCTACCGGTGGGTACAGCCCTGCGTTGGCGGGAGGGGTCGCGCGTGAACCACAAACGCGTCGTGCGCATCTGGCATCAAGAGGGACTGCAGGTCCCGAAGAAACAGCCGAAGCGAGCCCGGCTCTGGCTTACCGACGGCTTGTGTGTTCGTCGTCGGGCCGAGCGTCCGAATCATGTCTGGTCGGGATCTCGGCTACGCTTCCATGACGGCGACGACCGCCGGAAGTGACGCGCGGTAGCGAAAGGGCACGAAGACCGCCTGTTGGAGGCGCGAAGAGC
>JASLLL010000045.1 GCA_030747075.1 Gemmatimonadota bacterium | reverse complement strand
GAGAAGGAACTTCGGTTCGCCATTCGCGAGGGCGGTCGGACGGTCGGTGCCGGTGTCGTCACGGATATTACGGAGTAACCAGTGGGAAACATGCGGGTCCGAGTGGTGCTCGCGTGCTCTCGCTGCGAACGCAGGAACTACATCACATCGAAGGATCGTGCAAGACAACCTGAGCGGATGGAGCGGAAGAAGTTCTGCTCCGCCTGCAACGGACACACGGTCCATCGGGAGACGCGCTGACAGAAGGGTCGGGATGGAGGCGTGTAGCTCAATTGGTAGAGCACCGGTCTCCAAAACCGGGGGTTGCGGGTTCAAGTCCTGCCACGCCTGCCATTCCCGGCGCTGGTCAGAGAGGGCCGAAGCTGAAAGGCCTCGGTGGATGGTCGGAGAGCCCGGGCGGGGAGACCGATGATCGAGAAAATCAAGCAGTTCGTGAAAGATGTTCGCGTGGAAATGAAGAAGGTGAGCTGGCCTTCCCGGGATGAACTCCGGGGGTCGACGATGGTCGTTATCGTGACGGTCATTGTTCTTGCCATCTTCATCGGGATCGTGGATCGCATCCTCAACTTCGGCCTGCAGCAGGTGCTTCGTTGAGCGGAACGGACCCGATCGGAACGGAGGCGATTCCCGTGGAAGGAAGCGGAGCGAAGACGCGCATGCGATGGTACGCCATTCACGCGTTTTCCGGCCACGAGAACAAGGTGATGGGCAATCTGGAGCGAGCCATAGAGCTTGCGGACATGGAAGACAAGTTCGGGCGGATCCTCGTTCCGACCCAGACCGTGACGGAGATGAGGGACGGGAAGAAGACCCAGTCCACTCGGAAGTTCTTTCCGAGCTATGTCCTGATCGAGATGGTGCTGGACGACGAAACCTGGCATGTCGTGCAGGATTGTCCGGGCGTAACGCGTCTGGTCGGGGACACGGCCTCTTCCAAGCCGATGCCTCTCACGCGGTCGGAAGTGGAGCGGATTCTCGGGCAGGTGGAAGGAACGCGCCCGAAGCCGATCCCGGAAGTTCCCTTTGCGGAGGGAGAGCAGGTCAAGGTCGTGGACGGCCCGTTCAGCGATTTTACGGGCGTCGTCGACGAGGTCAATGCGGAGAGGGGCCGTTTGAAGGTGATCGTCATGATCTTCGGCCGCTCCACTCCTGTGGAACTGGATTTCCTCCAGGTGCAGTCGATCTGAGCGAAGACCGTCCGGTGGCGGAGCGGCAGAGGTGCCGCGCTTCCGGGCGGGAACACAGGGCTTTACGGACGGAAGGAATGGAGAGATGGCGCCACCGAAACGCGTGATGGCCATGGTCAAGCTCCAGATGCCCGCCGGGAAGGCGAACCCTTCGCCGCCGGTGGGGCCGGCACTCGGGCAGCATGGCGTCAACATCATGGACTTCTGCAAGCAGTTCAATGACAAGACCAAAAGTCAGGCGGGGCTGATCATTCCTGCGGTGATCACGATCTACCAGGATCGCAGCTTCAGCTTCATCACGAAGACTCCGCCGGCCGCGGTGCTGCTGAAGAAGGCCGCCGGTGTGGAGAAGGGTTCGGGAGAACCGAACCGCGACAAAGTCGGCCAGGTGACGGCCGCCCAGGTGCGCGAGATCGCGGAGACCAAGATGGTGGATCTCAACGCAAACGACATCGATGCCGCCATGTTGATTATCGCCGGGACCGCCAGAAGCATGGGGATCGAGGTCCGGTAAAGAGCCTCACCCGGCACGGGGCCACCACTCCCCGAAATCAGTGGAAGGGGTCTTTCCCCGAAGGAGGAATGGGCTGTATGAAGACCAGTCGGCGGTTTGCCGCCATTTCCACCGATCACGACGCTCTCCTTCGGCGCTCCGTCGCCGAGGCGGTCGCGCTCGTGAAGAAGAACGCGACCGCGCGGTTCGATGAGACCGTAGAGGTCGCAACGCGTCTCGGCGTGGATCCTCGCCACGCGGACCAGCAGGTTCGCGGGACGGTGGTGCTCCCGAACGGCACGGGCAAGGAAGTTCGGGTGCTCGTGATCGCCGAGGGAGACAAGGAGAAGGAAGCGGTAGAGGCCGGAGCGGACTTCACCGGAGTGGAGTACATCGAGAAGATCCAGGGTGGCTGGACGGATGTAGATGTCGTCATCTGCACGCCTGACCTGATGAGCAAGGTCGGGAAACTGGGCCGAGTGCTCGGTCCCCGGGGTCTCATGCCCAACCCCAAGACCGGGACGGTGACGCCCGATGTCACGCGCGCCGTCAAGGAAGTCAAGGCGGGGAAGATCGAGTACCGCGTGGACAAGACGGGGAATGTGCATGTTCCGGTCGGCAAGGCCTCCTTTACTGAGGAAGACCTTGCGGAGAATGTCCGGACGCTCCTTTCGGAACTGCAACGGGTGAAGCCCGCCGCGGCGAAGGGGATCTACTTCAAGAGCTTCACCGTCACTTCCACCATGGGAGTGGGCGTCAAGGTCGACGCCCAGGCCGAGCTTCAGGGAATGTCCTAGGGGGATCGACGATGCCAACCGCCGAAAAGAACGCTGCCGTAGAGCAGCTTCAGAAGACGATTGACGAGGCAGCCGCCGTCTACCTCGCGGACTTTACCGGGCTGGATGTGGAGCTCATGACAGACCTCCGCAAAGAGTGCCGGAAGAATGATGTTCAGTTCCGTGTCGTGAAGAACACGCTGGCCATCCGGGCTTCGCGGAATCTGGAGTTTGAGGAACTGGTGCCGCACCTCAAGGGCCCCACGGCCATGGCCTCCTCGGTGGCGGATCCCGCCGCGCCGGCTCGAGTGCTGGTGGACTTCCACAAGGAGCACAAGAAGCCGGAACTGAAGGTCGGGTTCATGGACGGGAGCATCCTCTCGCTGGAGGAGGCTCATGCGATGGCGAACCTCCCCACGCGGGATGAGCTGATCGCATCGGTGATGCGATGCGCCCAGGGTCCGATCCAGAATCTTCTGGGTGCGCTGACGGATGTCATGACGCGCGTCGTGCGGGTGACGGACGCGGTAAGAGACGGAATGGAGCAGGGCACGATCCAGTCGGCCGCTCCGTCTGAAGAGCCCGTGGCAGAGGAAGCAAAGGAAGCGCCGGTGGAGGAGGCCGCACCGGCAGAGACAGACGCAGCCGAGGAACCGGCTGGCGAAGAGTCCGGCGGGGATGATGCTCCCGCAGAGGAAGACAAGAAGGAAGAGGGCGAAGACTCGCCCGAAGAGTAGGCAGACCGGTTTCCGGGGTGGGCAGGTCTGCTCCGGGTGGGAATCACTTTCGAACGGAAAGTCGGAGGAAGATCAGAGATGGCCAGCGAGAATGTCACCAAGATCGTGGACATGATCGGCGACATGACGGTTCTGGATGTTGCGGATCTCGTGAAGGAAATGGAAGAGAAGTTCGGTGTGAGCGCGGCCGCGCCTGTCGTGGCGATGGCTGCCGGAGGCGGCGGCGAGGCCGCTGCAGCAGAGAAGACCGACTTCGATGTCGTTCTGACCGGGCACGGCGACAAGAAGATCCAGGTGATCAAGGTCGTGCGTGCGATCACCGGACTCGGCCTCAAGGAGGCCAAGGAGCTCGTGGACAGCGCCCCGAAGGCCATCAAGGAAGGTCTTGAGAAGGCAGAGGCAGAGGACATTCAGAAGCAGATTGAGGAAGTCGGAGGTTCGGTCGAGCTCAAGTAGAGCCGCTTCTCCGTCCCATAACAGACCGTTTCCGGGCCGCGTGCGCCCGGCGGCCCGGGTCTTTCCGCGTGCGTGTCGGAAGGGCCCGGGGTTTCGCTGCCTTCCGTGACAGGACGGGCGTCCCCGTCCGAAGGAGTTGGGCCCAGTGATCAAAAAGATCGAACCGGCAGAGACAAACGGCCAGCGCCACGATTTCTCGAGGTTGTCCTCCGTGATGGACATCCCGAATCTCCTTGCGGTGCAGTTGGATTCGTTCAGGAGCTTCCTCCAGATTGACTCTGTTCCTGAAAAGAGACAGCGGCGGGGACTCCAGGCCGTGTTCCAGGACATCTTCCCGATTTCGGACAACCGTGAGAATTTCACGCTGGAGTTTGTTGCCTACCGGGTCGGCCCACCCAAGTTCTCGGTGGAAGAGTGCCAGGAGAGGGATCTTACATTTGCGGTTCCACTGAAGGCGAATCTCCGTCTGATCGTCTGGGACGAGGACGATCCGAAGACGAAGCCCCGCACAAGGTCCAAGGGGAAGGCGCCCGCGAAGGATCCGAAAGATCGCAAGATCAAGAACATCATCGAGCAGGAAGTCTATCTGGGTGAACTACCCTTCATCACGGATGGGGGCACCTTCGTCATCAACGGGGCGGAGCGCGTCATCGTCAGTCAGCTTCATCGCTCGCCGGGCGTTTTCTTCGATCAGGAGATCCACCCGAACGGGAAGCGCCTCTTCTCGGCGCGGATCATTCCGTATCGCGGGTCGTGGGTGGAGTTCAGTCTGGACATCAACGACATCATGTATGTGCACATCGATCGTCGCCGGAAGATCCCCGTCACCATTCTTCTGCGTGCGCTGGGTTATGTCTCGGACGAGGATGTCCTCCGGCTCTTCTACACGCTGGACAAGGCCAAGCTCACCAAGTCGCCCTCCAAGCGTGACGAGAAGCTCGTCGGGCGAATGCTCGCACGCGATATCGTGAACGAAGAGACCGGCGAAGTCGTGGCGGAGGCCAACTCTGATGTCACGGAGGACCTGCTTGCGCTGGCCAGGGAGTGCGGCGTTTCGGAGCTCCTGCTGATCGGAGACGCGGTCGGGCATGGCGGCGAGATTCGCGAAGCCCATCGCGCTCGTTCCACGGGCGTTCTCGACACGGATGTGATGGTCAAGACTCTCCGGAAGGATCGGTCGAAGTCGCAGGAAGAGGCCCTTGCGAAGATCTACAATCTCCTTCGCCCGGGGGATCCGCCCAGCGCGGAGACCACTCGCGGCCTTCTGGACAACCTGTTCTTTACGGCGCGTCGCTACGACCTGGCCAATGTGGGCAGGTACAAGCTGAATCAGCGACTCAGTCTCGATGTCCCCGTGGAGACGGTGACCCTCACGCACGAGGATTTCCTCTCCATCATTCGGTATCTGGTGGATCTGCGCTTCGGTGAGGGCTTCACCGACGACATCGATCATCTGGGGAATCGCCGAATCCGCTCCGTGGGAGAGCTTCTCTCCAACCAGTTCTCGGTGGGCCTTTCGAGAATGGCCCGGATCATCCGCGAACGAATGAGCATGCAGGATGCGGAGAAGATCACTCCGTACGATCTGATCAATGCGCGGACCATTTCCGCGGTCATCAAGACTTTCTTCGGATCGAGTCAGCTCTCGCAGTTCATGGACCAGACGAACCCGCTGGCGGAGCTCACGCACAAGCGGCGTCTGTCGGCACTCGGACCGGGCGGACTCACGCGTGAACGAGCCGGATTCGAGGTCCGCGATGTCCACTACACGCACTACGGACGGATCTGTCCCATCGAGACTCCGGAAGGCCCGAACATCGGTCTGATTTCCAGCCTCGCCACCTTCGCTCGCGTGAACGAGTTCGGCTTCCTTGAGACGCCGTACCGCTCCGTGAAGAAGGGGAAGGTCAGCGACGAAGTGACCTACCTCACGGCGGATGTGGAGGATCGGAATGTCATGGCTCAGGCCAACTCCCCGCTGGACGACAAGGGGAAGTTCGTGGGAGAGCGCGTGCTTTGCCGCCGTCGGGGGGACTTCCCTCTGACGCCCCCGGACGAAGTGAAGTATATGGATGTCTCCCCGAAGCAGCTTGTGTCGGCTGCCGCGGCGCTCATTCCTTTCCTGGAGCACGATGACGCCAACCGCGCGCTCATGGGTTCGAACATGCAGCGTCAGGCGGTACCCCTTCTCCGGACGGACGCCCCGCTTGTGGGCACCGGGCTGGAAGAGAAGGTTGCACGCGACTCCGGGGCGGTCGTGGTTTCGAAGCGGGCAGGCGTGGTGGATCAGGTGTCTTCGGACGCCATCTACATCAAGCACTTCGGACGCAAGTCGGAGGAAGAGGACTTTACCGGCTTCGGTGGCCTGGACATCTACCGGCTCACCAAGTTCCGCCGCTCGAATCAGGACACCTGCATCAACCAGCATCCGCTGGTGTATCCGGGCGATCGCGTCCAGGCAGGCCAGATCATCGCGGACGGCCCGGCCACCTCCCACGGGGAGCTTGCGCTGGGAGTCAACGCCCTCACGGCTTTCATGCCCTGGGAGGGCTACAACTTCGAGGATGCGGTCATCGTCAGCGAGAAGCTCCTTCGTACCGATCGCTTCACCTCCATCCACATTGAGGAACTGGAGATCCAGGTCCGGGACACCAAGCGTGGACCGGAGGAGATCACCAAGGAGATTCCCAACATCAGCGACGAGGCCATCCGCAACCTCGACGAGGACGGCATCATCCGCCTGGGCGCCCGCGTCCATGCCGGAGACATCCTGGTCGGGAAGGTGACGCCCAAGGGAGAGACGGAACTCTCTCCGGAGGAGCGTCTCCTGCGGGCCATCTTTGGCGAAAAGGCCGGAGATGTTCGGGATGCCTCGCTGAAGGCCCCTCCCGGGATGGATGGAGTCGTCATTGATGTGAAGGTCTTCTCGCGCCGCGAACGCGATGATCGCGGGAAGAAGGAGGAGAAGTCGAAGGTCGACAAGATCCGACGCGAGGAGAAGAAGCGTGTTCGGAGCACCGAGGGACTTCGAGACGAGCGTCTTCTGGCTGCGCTGGACGGCCTTACCACGCGCCGCGTGGAGGACCCCATCAGCGGCAGGACGCTGATTCGCGCGGGCCGGAAGGTCAGCGAGAAGCTGTTCGAGGAGCTGGAAATGGATGTGATCCCATGGACGGACGGGATCACGACCAACGAGGAACTCAACGAACGCTGCCTTCGGATCCACGAATCTGCGCGTCAGGTCATCGAGGGGATCCGGCTGGATGGAGAGAAGGCCATCGAGCGGATTACGCGCGGAGACGAACTCCCGCCGGGTGTCGTTCGGCTGGTCAAAGTCTACATCGCGCGGAAGCGGAAGCTCTCTGTCGGCGACAAGATGGCGGGTCGCCACGGGAACAAGGGCGTGGTTTCGAAGATCATGGCGGAAGAAGACATGCCGCACCTTCCGGATGGCACGCCGGTCGAGATCCTCCTGAACCCGCTGGGCGTTCCCTCAAGAATGAACCTGGGCCAGATTCTGGAAACGCATCTGGGCTGGGCCGCGAAGCACCTTGGCAAGTCGATGGCGACCCCCGTGTTCGACGGCGCGTCCATCGATGAGATCAAGGAGAAGCTGACGGAAGCGGGTCTCCCGACTTCCGGAAAGACCCCGCTGTACGACGGACGCACCGGAATGGCTTTGGACAACGAGGTGACCGTCGGCTACATGTACATGCTCAAGCTGTCGCATCTCGTGGATGACAAGATCCACGCGCGGTCGATCGGGCCGTACTCGCTCGTGACGCAGCAGCCACTGGGCGGTAAGGCTCAGTTCGGCGGGCAGCGCTTCGGCGAGATGGAAGTCTGGGCGCTGGAGGCCTACGGGGCCGCCCATACGCTCCAGGAACTGCTGACCGTGAAGTCCGACGATGTTGCCGGGCGTTCCCGTGTCTACGAAGCCATCGTCAAGGGGGAGAATCCCCCGATGCCTGGTATTCCCGAATCGTTCAATGTCCTCGTGAAAGAGCTTCAGGCTCTCGCGCTGGATGTGCACCTGGAAGAGTTGACCTAGAGATTATCGAAGGCGGCGTGTCCGGAAACGGAGTGCGCCGTCGACTGCCACAGACTTGAGTCTTGTGATCCCCCGATCCTCAGGAGGGGTGCCGAGTGTTTGGATTCGCGGAACCGCGCGAGAAGAAGCAGCCGACCTACGATGCCATGCGCATCCAGATCTCTTCGCCGGAAGTCATCCGAGAGAAGTCTCACGGACAAGTGGTCAAGCCGGAGACCATCAACTACCGGACCTTCAAGCCGGAAAAGGACGGTCTCTTCTGTGAGAAGATCTTCGGTCCGGTCAAGGACTGGGAGTGCAACTGCGGGAAGTACAAGCGGATTCGCTATCGCGGTGTGATCTGCGACCGCTGCGGCGTGGAGGTCACGCAGGCCAAGGTCCGCCGTGAGAGGATGGGCCATATCGAGCTGGCCGTTCCTGTGTCGCACATCTGGTATTTCAAGGGTGTGCCGAGCCGGATCGGCAATATGCTGGCCATGTCCGTACGGGACCTGGAGCGCGTGCTGTACTACGAGTCGTATATCGTCATCGATCCGGGCGACACTCCGCTGGAGGAGCGCCAGCTCATCACTGAGGACGAGCACTACGAACTCCAGGAAGAGTACGGAGATGCCTTCGAGGCGGACATGGGTGCCGGAGCCGTCCGGAAGCTTCTGGAGGCCATCGATATTGAGGAGCTCTCCGCGGAGCTTCGGGCGCATGCCAAGGTCGAGACCTCGATCCAGCGCAAGAAGGATACGCTCAAGAGGCTGAAGGTCGTGGAGGCGTTCCGCCACTCCGGCAATCGCCCGGAGTGGATGATTCTCGAAGTGATCCCCGTGCTGCCGCCGGATCTGCGGCCGCTGGTTCCGCTGGAGGGTGGGCGTTTCGCCACTTCGGATCTCAACGATCTGTATCGGCGGGTGATCAACCGGACCAACCGGCTGAACAAGCTGATGGATATCCGCGCACCGGAGGTCATTCTCCGCAATGAGAAGCGGATGCTCCAGGAGTCCGTGGACGCGCTCTTTGACAACGGGCGACGGGCGCGTGCCGTGCGCGGCCCTGGAAACCGTCCGCTCAAGTCGCTGTCTGACATGCTCAAGGGCAAGCAGGGTCGTTTCCGCCAGAACCTTCTAGGCAAGCGCGTGGACTACTCGGGTCGTTCGGTGATTGTCGTGGGGCCAGAGCTGAAGCTCCACCAGTGCGGACTGCCGAAGTCGATGGCGCTGGAACTCTTCAAGCCGTTCATCATCAAGCGTCTTGAGGACAAGGGATATGTCCAGACCGTCAAGAGCGCGAAGAAGCTGGTGGAGCGGGAGCGGCCGGAAGTGTGGGACATCCTGGAGGAGATCATCCAGGACCACCCGGTTATGCTGAACCGCGCGCCCACCCTTCACCGTCTCGGTATTCAGGCGTTCCAGCCCGTGCTCGTGGAGGGCAAGGCCATCCGCCTGCACCCGCTGGTTTGCACCGCCTTCAATGCGGATTTCGACGGTGACCAGATGGCGGTTCACCTCCCGCTGTCCTTCGAGGCGCAACTGGAGGCGCGGGTTCTCATGCTTGCGTCGAACAACATTCTGGCGCCGGCCAACGGGCGTCCGATCATGTCGGCATCGCAGGACATGGTGATCGGGTGCTACTACCTGACCAAGAGTCTCCGCCCGGAGGACGAGCCGAAGACCCCGCGAGCGTTCGCGTGCGTGGAAGAGGTTCTCCTGGCTCTTCACACGCGCAAGATCCGCCTCCACGAGGGAATCCGTGTGCGGGTGGATGGCGAGACCATCGACTCCACGCCGGGGCGCGTTCTCTTCCGGGAGATCCTCCCGGCGGGAATCCCGACTGAAAACCGAACCTATGACAAGAAGAACCTGGAAAGCCTGATCCATCATGTGTATCAGGCCAAGGGGCGGTATCGCACCGCGCTCTTCCTGGACGACCTGAAGCGTGTGGGCTTCCACTACGCGACGCTCGCCGGGGTGACGGTTGGCATCGACGACATTCGCATCCCGGATGCCAAGCCGAAGATGATCCAGGACACGCAGGAAGAAGTTCGCAAGATCTTTTCCGATTACAACCGCGGCGCCATCGACGACGCGGAGCGGTACAACAAGATCATTGATGCGTGGACACGGACGACGAACGATGTCTCCGGCGCTCTCTTCGACGATCTCGCCAGCGATCAGGGCGGGTTCAACCCGGTCTTCATGATGGCCATCTCCGGTGCCCGGGGATCCAGGGAGCAGGTTCGCCAGCTCGCCGGAATGCGTGGGCTCATGGCAAAGCCGCAGAAGAAGATCACCGGCTCCATCGGAGAGATCATTGAGCAGCCGATCACCTCGAACTTCCGCGAAGGACTGACCGTGCTGGAGTATTTCATCTCGACACACGGGGCGCGCAAGGGGCTGGCGGATACCGCGTTGAAGACGGCGGACGCCGGGTACCTGACGCGCCGTCTGGTGGATATCGGCCAGGACGCGATCATCACCAGGGAAGACTGCGGCACGATCATGGGCATTTACACCATGCCGCTCAAGGAAGCCGAGGCCGTCATCGAACCGCTGGGCGATCGTGTTCTCGGGCGTGTTCTTGCGGAAGATGTCGTGGATCCGTTGAACGACAGTATCGTGTACGAGGCGGGTGAGACCATCGACGAGGGAGTGGCCGAGAGAATCCAGATGCTCCACGATGAGCGCGGGCTGGAGGGAGTGCAGATTCGCTCCGTCCTGACTTGTGAGTCGCGGCGGGGTGTCTGCGGAAAGTGCTACGGTCGGAACCTGGCGACGGCTCGGGTTGTCAATGTCGGGGAGGCGGTCGGAGTGATCGCCGCGCAGTCTATTGGCGAGCCGGGTACGCAGCTGACGCTTCGGACTTTCCACATTGGTGGAACGGCCATGCGGATGGAGCAGCAGTCGCTCGTTGAGACGAAGACCAAGGGCACGATTCACTTCGGGAACATCCGCAGCGTGAAGGACGAGAACGGCGACCAGATCGGCATTGGTCACCACGGGGAACTGGAGCTGCGCGACGAGAAGGATCGGGTCATCGTCCACTACCCGCTGCCTTACGGTGCGCGGCTTCTGATCAAGGATGGAGAGACCGTTGAGAGCGGGTCCGGGTTGTTCGACTGGGATCCCTACTCTTCCCCGATTCTCTCGGACCGGAACGGCACCGTTCAGTTTGTGGACATCGTCGACGAGGTGACGGTCCGCGACGAACTGGATGAGAAGACCGGTCTGCGCCAGCGCGTGATCATTGAGCACAAGGAGAAGTCGCTGCACCCCCACATCCACATCGTCAGCAAGGCCGGGGCGGTCCTGGTCAAGTACCCCATCCCGACCGGGGCGCGGCTTCTCGTGCATGACGATGAGGTGGTGAAGGCAGCACGCACGCTGGCCAAGATCCCTCGCGAGATGTCGAAGACCCGCGACATCACCGGGGGTCTCCCCCGTGTGGCGGAGTTGTTCGAAGCGCGCAAGCCGAAGGATGTGGCGGTCGTCTCCGAGATCAACGGACAGGTCTCATTCGGCGGTATTACGCGTGGCTTCCGGAAGATCGCGGTGGAAGGGGACGGGATCAAGCACGAGTACCTCGTTCCGCAGGGGAAGCACCTCCTCGTTCACGAGGAAGATCAGGTTCGCGCCGGGGACAAACTCTGCGAGGGCCGCATCAATCCGCACGATATCCTCAAGATCAAGGGGATCAATGCGGTACAGGAGTATCTCCTGAACGAAATCCAGGAGGTCTACCGGGTCCAGGGCGTGAAGATCAACGACAAGCACATCGAAGTCATCGTTCGCCAGATGCTTCAGAAGGTGCGCGTCGAGGATGCCGGAGACACGAACTTCCTGGAAGGCGACATGGTGGACAAGACCGCCATCCGCGAAGAGAACGAGCGGGTGGAGGCGGAGGGCGGAAGTTCGGCCACCTACCAGCCTCTTCTTCTGGGGATCACGAAGGCGAGCCTCTCCACGGAGAGCTTCATCTCGGCGGCCTCCTTCCAGGAGACCACTCGTGTCCTTACGGAAGCGGCCATCTCCGGCAGTTCGGACAATCTGGTCGGGCTGAAGGAGAATGTGATCATGGGCAACCTGATTCCGGCGGGAACGGGTATTTCCCGACTCCGGGGACTGGGCGTCTTCTCTGCGGAATCAGAGGAAGAGGCGGCTTCGGAGAGTGTGCAGGATGGAGGCGGTTCGGAAGCTCCGCTGGAGCGCGTCGAGAGTTCCGGCTCCTGACGCGGTACAGCATGGCGGGGCGGTTCGCAGGAGCGTTCGGGGTTGACCGGGAGGAACCCGGTCCGGTAGTATCCCCGACTGGTTTGGCCTGATTGGAAAAACACAGGCTGGGAGGGCATTCTTGCCGACGATCAATCAGCTGGTCCGCAAGGGTCGGCGGTCGCAGAAAAAGAAGACCAAGTCTCCGGCGCTGATGGCATGTCCTCAGCGGCGGGGGGTCTGTACGCGCGTCTACACGACGACGCCGAAGAAGCCGAATTCGGCCCTCCGAAAGGTGGCCCGTGTTCGCCTGACAAACGGGATTGAGGTCACTTCCTATGTCCCGGGAGAAGGGCACAACCTGCAGGAGCACTCCATCGTTCTCATTCGAGGAGGACGGGTGAAGGATCTTCCCGGTGTTCGGTACCATGTCATCCGGGGAGTTCTGGACGCGAGCGGGGTGGATTCTCGCAGGCAGGGAAGGTCGAAGTACGGGGCCAAGCGTCCCAAGAAGTAGTCCCAAGGCCGGGGGCGCTGCCCCGACTGGTCGGAGGAACCGACCGAGAGGCACACAGGAGAGGTTATGCCGAGACGACGAGAAGTACCGAAGAGGGAGATCGCTCCGGATCCCCGCTACGGTTCAGACATGGCCGCAAAGTTCATCAACGCAATGATGAACGGCGGGAAGAGGAATACCGCAGAAGGAATCTTCTATCGGGCCATGGACATCGTGGAGACCAAGAGCGGGCAGTCGGGCGTGACGGTGTTCAAGGCGGCCGTCGCCAACACGAAGCCCGTGGTGGAGGTCAAGTCCCGCAGGGTCGGTGGCGCCACCTATCAGGTCCCCGTAGAGGTCCGTCCCGAGAGGCGGCAGGCGCTGGCATTCCGGTGGCTCATCGGATACGCCCGCGCACGGAGTGAGAAGTCCATGGCCGAGAAGCTCTCTGCGGAGCTTCTGGCTGCGTCGCGGAACGAAGGCGCTTCCATCAAAAAGAGGGAAGACACGCACCGCATGGCTGAAGCAAACAAGGCGTTCTCTCACTTCCGCTGGTAACCCTCCCGGTCGGCAGGGGCGGTTCACCCGTCTCTCCGGCCCGACGGGGAACTCGATCGGCGGTGGGAGGTATCCGGCGCGTCCGTCGGGCGCACGGAATGCCAGGACAGCCGCCGGGGGGACCCCTCCCTGGATCAGGCAAACCCCGGAGACTTCCGGGAACCTTCGCTATGGGGCTTTGCGCCCTGTCGGAGGAGTGGGCAGGCCGGGGACCGTCGCGGTCCTCTGGAAGAAGTAGCGAACGGCAACACCGAAAGGCCCGGGAAAGAAGAAATGGCACGGACTCATCCCCTCGCGAAGGTGCGAAACCTCGGCATCATGGCGCACATCGATGCTGGCAAGACGACGACCACCGAGCGCATCCTGTACTACACGGGACGCCTGCACCGCATGGGTGAGGTTCACGACGGCGCCGCCACCATGGACTGGATGGAGCAGGAGAAAGAGCGGGGCATTACCATAACCTCCGCCGCCGTGACCGCGGTCTGGAACGACCACCGGATCAACATCATCGACACCCCGGGGCATGTGGACTTCACGGTCGAGGTCGAGCGCAGCCTTCGAGTTCTGGACGGGGCGGTGGCGGTGTTCTGCGCAGTGGGCGGGGTTGAGCCTCAGTCCGAGACGGTCTGGCGGCAGGCGGACAAGTACGGTGTCCCCCGGGTTGCCTTCGTCAACAAGATGGACCGTGTGGGGGCGGACTATCGCGCCGTGATCAAGGGGTTGCGGGATCGCCTGGGAGCCACGCCGGTCTCGCTCTACCTCCCCATGGGTGAGGGAGAGTTGTTCACCGGGATCATCGACCTGATTCACATGCGATCCTATGTCTATCACGAGGAAAGCCACGGGATGACCTTCGATGTCATGGAGATCCCGGACTCCCTGCTCGATGAGGCGACGGAGATGCGCACCGAGATGATCGAGGCTGTCGCGGACCACTGCGACCACCTCCTCGAGCGCTACCTCAACGGAGAGGAGATCAACCCGGACGAACTCAAGCGGGTGATCCGCTCCGCAACGCTGGATCTTTCGATTGTGCCGGTCCTTTGCGGCTCCGCGTTCAAGAACAAGGGCGTGCAGCGGCTTCTGGATTCCGTGATCGACTACCTTCCGTCACCGCTTGATGTCCCTCCGGTCACGGGGCACCACCCGGGCGGCGGCGAGGAAGATCGGGAGGCCAGGGACGACGCTCCGGCGGCATTCCTCGCTTTCAAGATCCAGACGGACCCGTATGTGGGTCGGCTCACCTTTGTCCGGGTGTATTCAGGGACCATCCGAACCGGAGACACGCTCACGAACGGCCGCTCCGGGCGCTCGGAGCGGATCGGGCGGATTCTGGAAATGCACGCGAACCGCCGCGAGGAGCTGAAGGAGATTCATGCCGGAGACATCGCGGCCGTCGTGGGACTGAAGAATGTGCGGACCGGAGATACCTTCTCGGATCCAGACCATCCCATCATGCTGGAGACCATGCATTTCCCGGAGCCGGTGATCTCGGTGGCCATCGAGCCCAAGACCAAGGCGGATCAGGATCGTCTGGGAGTTTCTCTGGCGAAACTCTCCGAGGAAGATCCGACATTCCGCGTCCGCACGGACGAGGAAACCGCTCAGACCATCATTTCCGGCATGGGAGAGCTGCATCTGGAGATTCTGGTGGATCGACTCCTGCGGGAGTTCAAGGTGGAGGCGGGCGTGGGGCGCCCCCAGGTGGCCTACCGCGAGACGATTCGAAAGACCTCCACCATCAATCACCGCTTTGTGAAGCAGACGGGCGGCAAGGGCCAGTTTGCCCATGTGGTGATGGAGATTGGCCCCGGCGAGCCGGGGAAGGGGCTGGAGTTCGACAACAAGATTCGCGGCGGCTCCATTCCCACCGAATACATCCCGGCCGTGGAGCGGGGCGTCAAGGACGCCATGACCGCGGGGATTCTGGCCGGATATCCTCTGGTGGATATTCGTGTCATCCTCACGGACGGTTCCTTCCACGAAGTGGACTCCAGCGAGATGGCCTTCCGCGTCTGCGCCTCTCAGGCCTTCCGGGCCGCGACGAAAAAGGCCCGGCCGGTAATCCTGGAACCCTTTATGGATGTTGAAGTTGTGGTTCCCGGCGAGTATGTCGGAGAGGTGATCGGAGACCTGAATGGCCGTCGTGGCCGGATTGGCGGGACTGTCCTCCGGCCGGATGCTCATGTCGTAGCCGCCACGGTGCCCCTTTCGAGCATGTTTGGCTATTCCACGGTCCTCCGGTCCGCTACGCAGGGCCGGGCCATCTATTCCATGCAGTTTGCGCGGTATGAAGATGTCCCCAGGAAAATCTCAGAAGAGATCATCTCCCGCGTGACAGGAGGGGCCAAGGTCGCGTAAGATGTCGCTCCTTTGCCCCGGCAGGGAAAACCGGGGAGAGGCTGGAATCGCTCTTTGGAGGTGCCGGAGGGCACCGGAGCAAGAGGACGGAATCGGCCCCGAGGAGGCCGATGGGAAAGGGTAAGAGAGCATGGCGAAGGAGAAGTTCGAGCGCACCAAGCCCCATGTGAATGTGGGGACGATTGGTCATGTGGA
>JASLLL010000044.1 GCA_030747075.1 Gemmatimonadota bacterium | reverse complement strand
ATGGCGGATAGTGCGATCATCGCGAGCAACACCAGCTCCATTTCCATCACGGAGATGGCCCAGCCCATCCGCAACCCGGAGCGCGTGATCGGGATGCACTTCATGAATCCGGTACCGTTGATGAAGCTCGTGGAAGTCGTAAAGGGGCTGCGCACTTCCGAAGAGACGACGGCTGCGGTCGTGAAACTGTCCGAAGAACTGGGCAAGACTCCTGTGGTCACCAACGACTACCCCGGCTTCATCTCCAACCGCGTTCTCATGCCCATGATCAACGAGGCCGTGTACTGCCTGCAGGAAGGCGTGGCGGATCGGGCTGCCATCGACACGATCATGAAGCTCGGCATGGGCCACCCCATGGGACCGCTGACGCTTGCGGATCTCATCGGGCTGGATGTGTGCCTGCACATTCTCATCGTGCTTCAGGACGGGCTTGGAGATCCCAAGTACCGGCCATGTCCCTTGCTGCGGAACATGGTGGCGGCGGGCAAGCTCGGGCGGAAGACGGGCGAAGGGTTCTACACCTACGGCTGATGGCGCAGGGAGTGGCGGTCGTCCGTGTTCATCCGGTGAAGGTGACCCCGACGAGGGCGTCGGGCGGGCCGGGCAACGCCATTTCGCGCAAGGCGGTTCGGGCCCGAGCTTCCCAGTCGTCGATGTTCCAGGCGGCCGCGGGAACATCGTGCGTGCCCGCGGGAAGAGCGCGGATAAAGTCTCCCCAATGCGGGCAGTCCTTGCCGTTGAGGTCGCGGGCGTAAAGCATGAGGCGACCCTGATCTCTTCGAATGGCGATGACACCGGTGCCTGCAAAACCCGTTCCCGGGATCGACAGCAGCACGGTTCTTCCGCGAGCACTGTCGACCGCTTCGCGCAGAATCGCCTCGACCAGGGTATGCCCCGCCGCGAAGAAGTCCACGCCTTCGCGGCGCACGGCCTCCGCCCGGTTGAATGTCCCCAGCCACCGGTGGCCGGTGGTGACGCCGTGCAGCGTCTCCACGGTGGCGCGGTCGCCGAACTCGATGTACCAGGTGGCGGGATCCGGCTTCGGGTCGGTGTGAAACCCGAACTGTCGGCACGCTTCCAGCACAACGCGTTCCGTGCGTTTCTCCAGGTCGCTCGGGATGCGCTCCAGGATGCCGGGGGCCATGGTCGGCTCATACGCTCCCGCGTGCAGGTGATGATAGGCGGCCTGATGGACTCTCCCCCGAAGGCGGTCCGTCTCCTCCACCATGGCGTCCAGATCCAGTTCGGCGCCGCGTTTGTCGGCCGTGTTGCGGATGGCCTCTTCGACATGGCCCAGCGCGCGGTCGAGGCCGCCGAGCGGCTCCTCGAAGATGCGAAGTCGTTCATAGAGCCGCGCGACGGAAGCCTCGAAGCCGTCGGCCGGGCGAAAGTAGACGATCTCCACCGGCGCCCGGCGATTGATGCGATCCAGCCGTCCGATCCGCTGCTCCACCAGAACGGGATTCCACGGCAGGTCGAACAGCACCAGTCGCCGGGCGAACTGAAAGTTGCGGCCTTCGCCGCCGCACTCGGTGGCGATGAGGATCGGCGGTCCCTTCGGGTCGGCGAAATGGGCGACTTCCAGATCGCGGCGTGCCGGGGAGAGGTCTTCATGAAAGACCGCCACGCGACGGCTGAGGTGAAACTCCAGTTCGCGCTTCAGGAGTGTCAGCGCATCGCGGTTCCGCACGAAGACCAGGCTCTTCTCGTCACGGCGCACCCAGTCGCGGGCTTCGCGGGCCAGCGCGATCAGGCGCGGGTCTTCCCGGTCGGTCAACTCCCGGGAGGCGAGAGGGGCCACTTCGATCGGACAGGGAACGCGCGGAGGAAACCCGCCGATGTCGACTCGCCTTGTCGCACTCGTGCAGGGGGCCAGCGGACGGCCGTGATCGAGCGCGTCGCGAAACTCCTCCCACGACGGATAGTCGTCGGGACGCAGGAGTTGCAGCAGGCGAAAGAACCCCTGCGCATCCGCCTCCAGCGGCGTGGCGGAGAGGAGCAGCGCATGGCGGGCGGCCTGTGCGATGGGGGCCACCGCGCGATAGGCGGGCGTACCCGGAGTGCCTTCGCGCCGCCGGAGGTGGTGCGCTTCATCCACCACCAGAAGGTCCGGCTTCGATGCGGCCGCGAGGCGGGCAAGCGATGAGTCCCGTACGAGATCTTCCAGAGCCACGATGGAGAGCCGATGCACTTCGAACGGATTGAAGCTGGCTCCCTGCTCCTTCACGACATCCCTGCGGCGGTGGTCATCCATGAGGACGAAGACCTGATGGAACTTGCGGTAGAGTTCGCCCAGCCACTGCACCACGAGCGCGGAAGGCGCGACGATCAGCGCGTGCTCGGCGCGATCGGTGCGCAGGAGGTGGTTCAGTACGAGGCAGGCTTCGACCGTCTTCCCGAGGCCGACTTCATCACTCAACAGCCAGCGCACCGGATCCCCGGCAGCGGCACGCTCCGCCACATGAAGCTGGTGCGGGAAGATCTCGATCCTCCCGCCGAGGAAGGAGCCCAGTCCGCCGGATTCGCGGGCGTGGAGGAGTTCGAGCGCTCGAAGTCGTGGGGCGAAGGCGTCGAGGCGGTCGGTGTCCCGGCGGGCGAGGCATTCGACAATGTCCCCGCCGTAGTCCTCGTACCAGCATTCGGGGTCGGCGCCTTCGGGGAGGGTGAGCGGGAGGAAGGGGTGGCCCTGGGCGGCAAACTGGAGAGTGTCACCCGTCCGCGGGAAGTGGACCGCCAGTCGGCGGCGATCGATGGCCTCCACGATCCCCGGACCGAGTTCCCGATTGTGAGGATGGACGACCTTGTCCCCCACGCGGAGGGGGTCGTGCGGTGTTGGGGGCAAGGGTCTCTCCTCGGACGGTGAGGGGGCCGGGCGGCGAAGGATACGCGACGCGGCGAAGCGGGGGAAGTGCGGGTTCAGCGGCCTTCAGCGAGACCGGCTCCGCGCCGGTCGAAGACGCCGACAAGGCTCCCGTCGGGGAGGCGCCCGATGGCGGCCACTCGTCCGATGGGGGATCGGTCGCGGAGGTTGTAGCCCAGAGTCCGCAGCGACGCGCGCGTGGACTCGGGGAGCGCGGTCTCTTCCGCAAACACGACATCCGGAAGCCATTGGTGATGGAAGCGCGGCGCGTGGACCGCGTGCTCCAGGTCCATCGCGAACAGCGTGGCATTCAAGAACACCTGCAGCACCGTTGTGATGATGGTGGAGCCTCCGGGAGAGCCGAGCGCAAGAAGGAACCTGTCGTCCTTCAGCACGATGGACGGGGTCATGGAAGAGAGCATGCGCTTGCCTGCGGCGATGGAGTTGGCTTCCGTTCCCACGAGGCCGTAGAGATTCGGAACGCCGGGCTTGGCGGAGAAGTCGTCCATCTCGTTGTTGAGAAGGAACCCGGCCCCCGCTACGACAATCCCGGAACCGTACGAACCGTTGAGCGTCGTGGTGATGGACGCGACATTCCCGAAGGAGTCGCAGACGCAGTAGTGCGTTGTCTCTTCCGACTCAGGGAGGGGCGGATCTCCCGCGGAAACCCGGTCGCTGCTTCCGGCGGAGTCGGGCGGGATGAGGCGGCGCCGGGCAGACAGATAGGGTTCGGACACGAGCATCTCCACCGGGACACTCGCGAAGGCCGGGTCGCCCAGGTGGTGGTTGCGGTCGGCATAGGCCAGGCGCTCCGCCTCGACGAGGCTTCGCACATACGCCGCGGAGTGCGGTCCGGCTGCGCGGAGAGTCTCCCAGTCCACCAGGCCGAGGATCTGCGCCAGGACGACGCCCCCGGAGCTCGGCAGAGGGTGCGTGAGGATCTCGTGGCCGCCGGACTGAATGCGAAAGGGCTCGCGCGGGATGGACTGGTAGGACGCCAGGTCCGCAGCGGTCATCATGCCGCCGCCGCGAGCCATCTCCGCGGCAACGAGTCGTGCGGTCTCGCCCGCATAGAAGCCGTCCCGCCCGTCGCGCGAAATGCGGAGAAGCGTGCGCGCAAGGTCTTCCTGCCGGAGGGTGTCCCCTTCGGCGATCGGCGAGCCACCGGGAAGGAAGAGGGCGGCGGCGGCCGCGTGGGCGGAGAGGAGTTCGCGCCGCGCATGGACAGACTTTGCGAGAACTTCGGAGACGGGGAATCCGTTCCGGGCGAGGCGTACGGCCGGAGCGATCACGCGTTCGCGCGGGAGCCGTCCGCGTTCCGCGTGGATTCGAAGAAGACCATCTACCGTACCGGGCACTCCGACGGCCGAGTGGGTATAGAGACTGCGGCCACGGACCACTTCGCCCGTTTCGTCGAGGAACATGTCGCGGTGCGCGGCGGCGGGGGCCGTCTCGCGGAAGTCGAGAGCGAAGGCCTGCCCGTTGTCTTCGAGGCCGACCGCGAAGCCGCCGCCGCCGAGGTTTCCCGCGCGGGGCAGTGTGACCGCCAGCGCAAAGCCGACCGCGGCGGCGGCGTCAAACGCGTTTCCGCCGGCATCGAGAATCTCCAGCCCGGCTTGCGTCGCGAGGGGCTCCGCCGTGACGACCATGGCGTGAGGAGCGGATGCGGAGGACGCGCTCGCGGAGGCGGGAGCCACCGAAGGGACTCCCGCCGCGCACAGGAAGAGCATCGCTCGCGCCGACCACTGCGAGAGGTTCAACGGATGAGCACGAGCTTGCGCGTCGTGGGGATGCCGTCCGCGACGAGGCGGGCGAGGTAGACCCCGGCCGGAACGGTGCGGCCGTGGGCGTCGCGTCCGTCCCAGACCACGCGATGGGAGCCGGGACCCGTGCTGGGGCTCTCGACGAGAACGCGGACGCGCCGACCGGCCGGATCCAGAATGTCAAGCCGGACGGGCGCCGCGCGCTCCAGCAGGAAGGTAAGCGTGGTTCCCGGACGGAAGGGGTTGGGTGCCGCGGGAAGGAGCATGGGCCGCACAGCCCCGGGAAGTTCCGGGACACCGGTCATGGCATCCATGGTCAGCCAGATGGGATTCGTGTAGGCGCGATGCCCGGCGACTCCGTCGGTGGTGACACACTCTGCACGCAGGTAGACATCTCCCGTGAGGCCGAGTGCCGAGAGGGATCGCGTGGTGGAACCGCCGAGACCCTGCCCGGATGAGGAGGGATCGAAGGAGTAGACCACGCTGGTTCCGGAGGCATCCCCGACGAGTACCGACAGCGAAGTGATCGAGCCGAACTCGGCGAGGCTTCCCCAGCGGATGCTGAGATCGGGCAGCGTGGACGGATTCACGACGGCGTCGTCACCGATCATCAGGTCGCCGGTGTCGTACCAGCTTCCATTGCCATCGCGGTCGATCCCGATCTCCAGGAAGGGTCCGTCGGTCACGACGGATCGGCCGAGGCGCAGCGCCTCCAGAAGATCCGCGGACGGCGGGAGGTTTCCGGAGGAGTACCCCCCGGGGACATGGACGACCGTCTGGACCTTCCCCATGGCGTTGTCGGTGGCGTAGTCGTCAATCCCGAGATGCGAAGCGAAGTTGAAGTCGCCGTGGGCGTCGCTTCCTCCGCTGAAGAAGACCTGCGGGCGTGCGGTGCCGAGCTTCGCCCGCAGGTGTGTGTCCCACAGCGTGATGCCTGCCAGGAGAGGCCCGGGGTAGGGGTTCCCGGTGGAACTGCCCGCGTCGAAGTCGGGCCACGGGTTGTACTGATCGGTGGACTCCCAGAGTTCGCGCTGGTTGAACGCCTGGAACCCGCGAAACGCGTCGTAACCGAGCGCCGTGGTGATGTCCACGGATCCCCATGGGGCGCCGTTCATTCCCCAGTCGATGCCGCCCCATTCAGCGGAAAGGTCGCTGAGCGGATGCGCCGCGTACCCGAAACCGGTGCCCGAGATGGCGCTCAACGCGCCGGTCAGGCTGATGGAGACGGGTCGCTCGCCGAGGGCGCCGGAGTTGGGAGAACTGATGTAGGCGGGGTTGTAAACGAGGAAGTGGAGAGTCTTGTCGTAGGACGATGGATCGATGGACCCCACATTCAGTTCCACTCCGGTGAACAGGCGGAAGTCAGGCGCGTCCAGAAGAGCGACATCGGCTTTCGCAGCGTCCCACATATTGGAATAGCCGGAGTTGTCCCGATAGGTCGTGCTGATGCCGGATGCATCCTGCACGGTGTACTCCCATGCGGGGGTTCCGTAGGAGTAGGGGCCGTCGCCGAGTTCGTCGAGGTCGCAGGAGTGATCGGTGACCGTGAGCCATTGAAGCCCCATGGCGATGCCGGTTTCCGAGACCGCGGGAATGGGCGCGCCGAACTCCGCGATGTTGTTCGTGTACATGGTGTGGTAGTGGGTGTCACCGCCGTACCATCCGGCGGGCCACGGAAAGGGGCCGCTTCCGACATGCACGCGGAGCCATCGGGATTCCGTGTAGTTGAACCAGTCGTCCCGGTAGTACACGGAGACCTTGAGCTGAATGGCGTCTCCCGTCGCGTAGCCGAGGTTGGCAGGGGTGAGGAGCGTCCCGTTCGGGAGCGACGGATGGCCTTCCGTCACGGAGACGATGTAGGTCCAGAAGTTCTGCTCCCAGGAGTCGTTTCCGATGGTCTCGTCGCCAAAGTCGTGATCCCAGAGAATGGTCGATCCTCCGCCCGTGACATCCCAGCAGCGGATCCAGTGGAGATCGCGGATGTCGTCGACATCGCAGTCCTTGAGGATGACGGTCACCGGGATCGGCGTATTCGCGTCGATGACCCGCCACGGCGCATCCATCATGAAGTCCTTGGCGAGCGTATTCTCGTAGCGTTGCTCGGGGGGCGCGTCGCCTGGAACGGAACCGTCCGCGGGATCCGCGGCGGGGGTCGGTGCGGGCAGGAGGAGCGCCGGGAGCAGCAGGAGAACTCGGGCAGTTCGGCAGGAATCCATGCAGGCCTCCGTGGGACCGGTAGTCGGAGTCGTGTCGATGGATGATATCGCATTTCCTGGCCGAATGCCGGAGGTTCGTGCCTAAATCCTGCCCGACCACGGCGCTGGCCGTGGTATCATGGATCCATTCGCATTTGTCCCCCCCCGGATCGATCGAGTCGCACTCACCCGAGGTCAGAGTCATGCATCCTGGATCCGCCCGATCCGCATCATCTGTCGCCCGATTCGCCGCATTCCTTTTCGTCGCCTGCGGTCTGTTTTCGTGGCCCGCCGGGGCCGCTCCCATCCCGGTGGATTCCCACGGGCTCCCCCTGTGGGAGATCCGGGTGTATGAGGACTTCCCCGTCCGGATCGAGGTGGGGACCGGAGAAGAACTGAACGCACTGCTGGAGCGCGTGCCGGTGGCTTCCTTCCACAGGGAGCAGCTTCGCGTGGAGGGCACTCCTCCGAAGCATCTGCGGCTTGTCTGGGAACCGCGTGTCACGGAAGCCGAGGCGGAAGCACTGCGACGGGCCGGGGTTTCATTCGAGCGCATTCCGGACAGGGAAAAGCAAGCCCGCAGGGAGATGGAGCGCGTCTGGGAGGAGCAGGCTCTTGCGGGAGGGGACCGCCTTCTTCGCGGCGACACACGCGCCTACCACACGCACGCGCAGATCGGGACGGAGCTTCAGCAGACGGAACTGGACCATCCCGCCATCGCGCGGTTCCACACGATCGGGAGTTCCGTGCAGGGACGAGAACTCTGGGCGATCGAGATCGGGGACAATGTCGGCGTCGAAGAGGCGGAACCGGAGGTTCGACTCACGAGCACCATGCACGGGAACGAACCGCCCGGACTCGAAATGCTGATGTATCTGGTGGAGCACCTGACCGACAACTACGGATCCGATCCGGATGTGACCTACCTGGTGGACAACTACGAGATCCACATCATCCCGTGTCACAACCCGGACGGTCTGACGGCGGGGAGTCGATACAACGCGAATGGAGTGGACCTGAACCGGAACTATCCGGTTCCTGACGGGTCGGTGGGGGAAGACGGCACTTACGCATCTGAACTGGAGACCACCTTCTTCAAGGCGCATGGAGCGGCGCATCACTTTGTGATCAGCGAGAACGGCCACAGCGGCGCGCTGGTGGTGAACTACCCGTGGGATTATTCCTATGCGCTGACGCCGGATGATTCCGCGATCATCAAGCTTTCGCTGGAGTACAGCACTTACAACCTGCCGATGTACAACGGGTCGTTCTCCCAGGGGATTACAAACGGCGCGCAGTGGTATGTCGTTCACGGAAGCCTGCAGGACTGGTCGTATCAGGACACGGGCTGCATCGATGTGACGATCGAGTACAGCGACAGCTACTCGCCGCCGTCCAGCCAGCTGCCGCAGTTGTGGAATGAGAACCGCGAGAGCTTCCTGCACTTCATCAAGTCCGCGCGGTATGGCGTGAACGGAATCGTGACCGGGTCAGACACGGGGCTTCCGCTGGACGCAACGGTGACGGTTTCCGGAAACGCGAAGAGCGTGGTCACCGATCCGGACTTTGGCGACTACTACAAGCTGATTCCCACCGGGACCTACGACATCACCTTTGCGGCGGGCGGCTATATCACGAAGACGGAGTACGGTGTTTCCAGCACCTGGGGGACGCCGACGGTGTTGAATGTGGCGCTGGACCCGGTGGCTTCCGGCGATGTGTCGGGGTTCGTGCAGGAAGTCGGAGGCACACCGCTGACGGCGACCGTGGAGGTGCGCACCTATCCGGTGGACTCACTGGTGACGAGTGTCCAGAGCGACGGCGGGGCGGGCGGAGCGTACACGGTGAATCTCGTATACGGAGACTACCGCTTCCTGGTGTCGGCACCGGACCATGTGACGGCGAACCGAATCGTGACGGTGGATGCGGCTTCCGTTACGGAGAACTTCATTCTCGGCGGGGCGGAGGAAGTGGTGCTCTTCCAGGACGACTTTGAGGCGGGAAGCACGGGAGCCTGGTCGCTTTCGGGAGGCAGCTGGGGGATCTCGACGGTCGCATACAACTCCACGCGTTCGATGACCGACAGCCCGTCGACTACCTACGCAAATCTCGCCAACACCAGTTGCGCGATGGCGTCCCCGGTGGATCTGGGTGGCGTGGAGAGCGGGACCGTGTCCTTCTTCGCGCGATGGAGCATCGAGGACTCATGGGACTGCGTGCAGTTTCAGGTTTCGACCGACGGCGGCGGAGCGTGGACGGCGGTGTCCACTCCCTACACGACGGCCGGCAGCGGGCAGGGGGCGCAGCCCTCCGGAGAACCTGTGTTTGAAGGAAGCCAGTCCGCGTGGGTGGAGAACTCCGTGGACCTGGCTCCCTGGATCGGGCTGACGAATGTACGCTTTCGCTTTCAGCTGATGTCGGATTCGTCGGTGCGAAAAGACGGAATCTACTTCGACGACTTTGAGATTCGCGTCGTGCAGGAGATTGCGACGGGCGTGGCAGTGGCGGGCCTCGGGGGAGGGCTGACTCTTGAGAACGCGCCCAACCCGTTCCGTTCGGCGAGCGGGACCGCGTTCGCTTTTTCGCTGCCTGCAAAGGCGTCCGTGCGGATTGCGATCCACGACGCGGCGGGTCGCCTTCTGCGAACGCTGGTCGAGGAGGAACTGGCCGCCGGTGAGCATGTTCGACCGTGGGACGGCCGGGACGACGATGGCTGTCGCGTGGCAGCGGGAGTGTACTTCGCCAGCGTGGAGGCTGCGGGCGCGCGGATCATGCGAAAGGTCGTGCTGACGCGGTAGTGCGTGGGTGGGATGCGCGTGGCGACAGAGATGATGATCGACCGAGGCGGCACACCCCCACACCGTTGCGCGATCGCGGGAATCCGCTTGCCGGGGTTCCCGAGATCGCGGTACCTGTCTGGACCGGCGGGAGGGCGAACGGCCGGGACGCGTGGCTCCGTGACTCCCCCGGCGTCCCCTGGTTCAGGAGCGGACCGTGCCGCGTACTTCATCGGAACTGGACGAACTTCTCCGCCGCAGCGACGGACGCGGATACCGTGCCTACCGCGACATCCGCGGTCGCTGGCAGTTCCATCACTTCACGCTTCATGTCGACCATGTTCAGGGCGATCCCTTCGCTTCGCCGAGTCGCGTCCGCGTTCGGGTGGACCCCGCGGTGGCCGCGTTGCCCGGCTGGGCGTACGAAGGACGCAGCCGCCGCGTGGGTCTGGAGAACCTGCTGGCGCGCCAGTTTGCGCGCGGCGCCGCGTCGGGTTGCGGGCGGCGCGGTTCCGGAAAGAGCGGACTGGTGGAGATCGACACCCCCGGACAGGAGGTCCTCTCCGCGACCGCGACGCGGGTGGAGGACACGGGCCTGGTGGAGGCGCGCTTCCTCGTCGGGCTTCCGGCCGCGGGCCGGCGCGTTCTCGGGCGCGAGGCATGGGCCGTTCTTGGTGAAGAGGTTCCGCGCATCGTCGAGGCAGCGCTGAGCTTTCCGGCGCTCGACGAAGCGGCCGTGCGCCGCGCTGTGGAGACGAACGAGGACGCGGAGTTCCTTCGCGCCGAGATGGTTCGTAGAGGCTGTATCGCGTTCGTTGCCGACGGGAGCGTTCTCCCGAGGCGATCCGGCGTGGACGAACGCCCGCTCTCCGGCGAAGCGGTCGTGCCGTTCCAGTCCCCGGAGTCGTTGCGGGAAACCATCACCCTCCCCAACGCCGGGGAAGTGCGCGGGATGGCCGTCCCTGCGGGCGTGACGCTCATCGTGGGTGGCGGCTTTCACGGAAAGTCGACGCTTCTGGAAGCACTCAAGCGCGGCGTCTACAACCATCGCCCCGGCGACGGCCGCGAACGGGTGGTGACGGATTCGGATGCGGTGGCGATCCGCGCCGAAGACGGGCGACGGGTTGAGGGTGCGGACATATCGCCCTTCATCCGGAACTTGCCCTTCGGGCGGGGCACGGAGTTCTTCCGGACCGAGAACGCCTCCGGATCGACTTCGCAGGCCGCGAATATTGTGGAAGCGCTCGAACTCGGCGCGCGAGCCCTCCTGGTGGACGAAGACACGGCGGCTACGAACTTCATGATCCGCGACCGACGGATGCAGCAGCTCATCTCCGCGGAGAAAGAGCCGATCACGCCTTTCATCGACCGGGTTCGAGCGCTGCATCGGGATCTTGGCGTCTCCACCGTGCTGGTGATTGGGGGATGCGGCGACTATTTCGATGAGGCGGACACGGTCATCGCCATGGAGAACTACGCACCCGCCGATGTCACGGCTCGTGCGAAGGCGATTGCGGCGGAGATGCGAGCGGAGCGGGAGTCGGAAGACGGCGGCGGGTTCGGGGAATCACCGGCGCGTCGCCCGGATCCGGACAGCATTGATCCGCGGCGAGGGCGGCGGGAGGTCAGCGTGAAGACGCGCGGTTGGGATACGATCTGCTTCGGCGAGGAGACGATGGATCTCTCGTCGGTGGAGCAGATCGTGGATGCGTCGCAGACGCGCGCGATTGCGGACGCTCTTCTTCGCGTGCGGGAGTTCGCGCGGGCGGGGGGAACCGTAGCGGAGGTTGTAGACGCGGTGATGGAGGGAGTCGCGGCGGACGGGTTGGACTTCCTCGGGGGGCGGAAGTCGGGCGGGTACGCGGAGTTTCGGCGCTATGAACTGGCCGCCGCCCTCAATCGCCTGCGGAGCCTTCGCGCGGAGCGCCCCTCCTCGGTGGGGGCCCCTCGACGATGAAGCCCGCCCAATCGAAGGGATGCGTGGGGCGGCCGGCCTTGCGAAGCCTCGCGAGCGCGGCGAGGCTCGCGCGGCGGGCGGCTTCGGCGGGCGGGAGTTCTTCGGTGAGCATCGCGTCGTAGAAGTGGCCCATCCAGAGTCGCGTGGCCGCGTCCTCGACATCCCACAGGCTCATGACGATCGCCTCGGCTCCCGCGATCCGGAACGCGCGCCGCAAGCCGAGAACTCCTTCGCGTGAGTGAATCTTCCCGAGGCCGGTGCCGCACGCGGAGAGGACCGCGCACTGCACGCCGGTGAGATCCAGTGTGGCGATCTCCTCTGCGGTGAGGATGCCGTCGTCGGTACCGGGGGGCGCATCGGCGCGGCGGTTGGCGCCTGCAAACGCGAGTCCGGAGAGGAGAAGGGGGTTCTCGATCAGACTCATTCCGGCTGATGTCTCCGCCTTCCGGTCTTCGGCACCTCTGTCGCAGGGATTTCCGCCGAGGAAGAACCCGTGTGTCGCCAGATGAAGGATGCGCGTGCCGGGCGCGAGACGCCGGAAGGCCTCTTCCGTGGCGTCGTGCCCGTGCAACACGGTGGCGGTGTCCCGGGTGCCGGAGGATTCCTGCGGAGCTTCCCACGCTGCCGCAATGGCGTCTGCCTCGCGCCGCGTGCCGGGGAGAGGCTCAAAGTGCAGCGATGCAAAGCCGGGCTTCTGAGTGTGCCCGCCCCGGAAGGTCGCGGCGCGCCCGGAAGCAAGCGCCACGGGCGCCCGGGGGGAGGTGTTCCTCTCTTCCTCCCGGCCGTAGTCCGCTCCTCCGAGTGCGAGGATCCCGCGCCCGGGGGATTCGCGTTCCTTCGTCTGGAGGAGATCACGCTCGGCGGAAAGGACACGAGTGCGCACGCCAGTCTCAAGAAGGTACCTCGCGCTGTCGGCAGGCAGTGCATCGAAGGAGATGAAATGAAGCGTGCCGTCCGGCACGATCAGGACTTCCCTTGCGTCCGGGCAGTAGCGGATGAGGGGATCCCAGATACTCCGGCGGACCGCGGACCCCGCTTCCCGGCAGGTGCGCTCCGCACTCCGCTCGAAGAGCCCCCGGCCGCCGAGTTCGATCCGGGTGCGCCAGTGCATGACGGCGGAATCGATGGCGGCAGCCGACCCCAGCCGGACAAACCGGGGAGGGCTCCCGGGTCCACAGAGGACAAACGCGCCGTACTCGGGGGCGCCCTTCTGAAGATCCGGGAGGTACCGGTAATAGGACACCAGCGCCGTCTCTGGCGGGAGCGCACGGGCGAGATCCGTCACGGTCCCCTCACCGGGTTTCAGCCGGGTGGCGGGGGCCGTTTCGCCGAGTTGAATCTCCAGGCGTTCTTTCTTCCGGCGGAGTTCTTCAATCGTGGCCATGAATCCCGCATCGTCGCCGCCCGGGCCGCGGAGGGTGAGTCCCGCGAGGTGCGTCACCACATCCGCGACAGAATCCGCGAGGGCCGCCGCGCCCGGAGCGCCGGTCACTCGCGCGGCGCGTCTTCGCCTGGCGAGTTCGTCCATCACGAGCGCACGGGAACCGGCGAGCGCCGTCAACGCGTCCGACACTTCCGGCCCCGGTTCGGTGGAGAGCACTCCGAGCGCCGCGTCCACGCCTGATTCCCGCGAGGCGGCATAGCGCAGCGCGGCACCCTCCCCGAATGCATGGATGGTAAGGCGGAAGCGCTCGCGCGAGAGGCCCTCGGCCTCCAGCGCGTGGGAAACCGCCCTCAGCGTGTCTCCCAGAGCGGCGCTCGCGTGCGCCGCGTAGAGAAGCGTGCCCGGGATGTTCGGATGGAGCCGCCCGTTGGCCTCGCGCCGGAATGCCAGCGAGCGTTCGTAGGAAGCGCAGGCGGCAGCCGGGTCGCCCTCTCTGACCAGCAGCTTGCCGAGTGTCACCAGCGGTATCGCGAGGTCCGGATCGTCCGGACCGCGTGCGCTTTCGATCAGACCAAGGGACCGTTCGATGTATTCCCGCGCCCGGTCCAGCTCGCCGCGTTCCATCGCGAGATTGCTGAGCAGACTGAGTACCGGGGCGACGCGCTCATGATCGGGCCCGTAGGCACCCTCCACGATGTCGCGGGTCTGTTGCGCGATGGAGTCCGCGGCCCGGGCGTTCCCCGTTCGATAGTGCAGGATGGCGAGGTTCTGGAGGATGATGCTCATGGAGGGGCTCCTCCCGTGCCCGGCGTCGGAGAAGAGGGTCGCGGCACGCTCGTAGAGGCCGCGTGCTTCGTCGGTGTTTTGCGCATCAAGGAGGAGATTCGCCAGGGAGACACAGACCCTGCCCGCAAGCGTGCTCTCTCCCGATCCCGAGGCCTCGTGGATGGCGAGGCTGCGGCGGGCAACGCGAATGGCGGCCCGCGGGCGCCCGGCTCTGCGCAGCGCGAGCGAGTGGTTCTGGAGCGCCTGCGCAAGGTCGGGACTTGCGGGGCCGCACTCCTCCTCGAAGATGCCCTCCGCTCCTTCGAAACTCCGGCAGGCGTCGTCGTTTCTTCCCAGCCGCATCTCGGCAATCCCCCGGTTCGTCAACATACGCGCGAGCGTGCGTCGCTTCTCCGGAAGGCGGGTACGAAGGATGTGCGCGGCCTCGTGGTACCGGACGAGAGACGACTCAGGCTGCGCGAGGTAATCCTCCATCCCCCCCATGCTGAGGAGGGAGGAGACCAGCGCCCCGGGATCGAGATCCGCGTGTCGTCGTCGGATGGCGAGCGATCGGGACATCGCCGCCCGCGCCCGATCCATCTCCCCGGCCGCTCGATGAGCGGAAGCCAGCGTCTGGAGCACAGGCCCGATCGCCGCATGGTCCGGCCCGAGCACCTCCTCCTGGATCCGGAGGGAGCGAAGCAGTCGCGCCATCGACTCCGGCCCGCTGTCGCCGCCGCGCTTTGCGGTCCCTTTCGCCAGAGCCTCCATGAGGCGGGCCGCTTCCAGCGAGTCCTCCCCATAGCGCTCCGAGGCCTCGGCGAGAAGCGCGCGCGCCCTCTCTTCATAGAGCGCATAATCCCGCGATGCGAAGAGTCGCCGCAACTCGTCCAGCCCGGGGCGGATGCGGTGGAAGGGAGCCTCGGCGGCGGTGACTGCGGAGGGGTCGCCGGGCGCGGGATCGGCGGCCGCCGCAAGAGAGACGCAGGCGCCGAGGAGTGCCACGACAAGTGTTGCGGAAACCGGTGCGCGGTGGCGGGACGCGTGTTCCATCAGGCGCTCCCCCCGGGCGGGTCTTCCCAGCGACGGACGAAGGCGCGGACCTTCTTCAGACACTGGAACACTCCAACTCGCATGGTGGATTCCGCGCGGTCGAACTTCTCCGCGATCCGCGAGAAAGGGAGTTCTTCAAAGTAACGAAGCTGGATCAGTTCCCGGCATCGCCGGTCCAGCCCGCGGAGCGCCCACTGGAGGCGCGCTTGCTCATCCCGGCGGAGGAGCCGCTCGTAGGGGGCGGCCCCCTCCGAGGCGAGAGTCTCGTTCACTTCCACGGTGGGGCGTCTCTTCCGAAGCCGGTCGATGCAGCGCGCGGTCGCGATCGTCCTTACGAGCGGGCGCAACCCGCTGCGAAGAACGAAGTTCGGTACACTGACAGCCCTCCAGAGATCTCCGAGAGCATCCTGCACGGTTTCTTCCCGATCGGAAGCGGCGAAACCGTACCCGGTGAACCAGACCACATCCTCCGCCCATCGCCGAACCGTCGCGTGGGCCTTGGGGCATCCGTCCCGAAAGCCCAAGAGGGTCGAATCCTCTCGGTTGGACGGGGCCGCACGGGGAGGGGTCATGGAGCCTCCGAGGGGGAAGAAGAAAAGAGCACGAGAGGCAAGAAAACAGTATACCTTGGAAACTAGTAACAAGTTTGGCAGAATCGGGGAGGCGTGTAAACGCTTTTGCCATTGAAGCGACAGTATAGGGAGTCAGCCCCCCCCCGGAGTACTGGCAGGAGAGAGGATGATGGAGCACAACGAGGCAACCGCTCGAATCGTGGATCTGGGAAGCGGAGTCCTGGACAACCTCGAAGAAGAGGCGCTGCGGAAGCACGCAGCGTCCTGCGGAGACTGCGCGGGAGTGGTGGAGGTTCTGGAGCGTCTTCGCGCGGAGGCAGGT